>DBFAHJ010000018.1:0-33891 GCA_048227095.1 Collinsella aerofaciens
ATCCCCTTTGGCATGATCGACTTCTCCAGCGTCGCCACCGCTCAGGTCTTCGCTCTTCCCAAGCTCATGCCCTACGCGCTCGAGTTTGATCCCGAGGTCTGCATTACCCTCGCCGTCGTGTTCCCCATGGTTGCCATCCAGGTTATCGGTGACGTCTCCGCCGCCTGCCTGGGCTCCATCGACCGTATGCCCACCGAGCGCGAGCTTTCCGGCGCTATCGTGTCCCAGGGCCTCACTTCTATGGTCGGCGGCCTGCTGGGCGGTCTTCCCACCAGCGCCCTTGGCCAGAACGTGGGCATCATCTGCTCCAACAAGGTCGTCAACAAGTGGGTCTTTGTGATCATCGCGGCCGTCTTTGCCATCGCCGGTCTGTTCCCGCAGCTCTCTGCCGTGCTCTCCGCCATCCCGCAGCCTGTTATCGGCGGCGCGACCGTCGGCGTCTTTGGCACCATCACCATGAACGGTGTGCGCATGTTCACCCGCGAGGGCCTCACGCAGCGCACCACCACCATCGTCGGCACCTCCGTTGTCTTTGGCTTGGGTATCTGGATGGCCAGCGGTTGCCTTGCCGGCGAGGGCATGCCCACCTGGGTGTCCACCGTCATCGGCTCCAACGCCGTAACCCCCACCGCCATCATGGCCATCGTGCTCAACCTGATCCTTCCGCAGACGCCGGTCGTGGCTCAGCACATCGATGCTGCCAAGGACGCTGCCGTGGATCTGGTCTTGCCCGAGAGCAAGAAGTAACCAATTCGGTGCTATTCGTCGGCGGACGCATCGCCTCGTCCGCCGACGCCATGCGGCACCAAGCCGCACTTCAAAGGGTTTGTCCCTTTGGTGAAGCGTTGACGGGAGAGGGCCCGTTTCCGGTGTAGGCCGGCGCTTCGCACTTCCGCCATGTCAGAGGTGTCAAACCCCGCCCCTGATGTTGAAGGGAGCATTTATGCTTCTGGTCGCTAACGGTTCCGTCTTTACCCGCAACGCTCAGACTCCGTTCATTCCCAACGGTGCGGTCGCCATTGACGGAGATACGATCGTCGAAGTGGGCCCCGAGCGCGAGCTCAAGGCCAAGTACCCGGATGCCGAGTACGTCGACGCCCAGGGCAACCTCATCATGCCCGGACTTATCAACTGCCACACCCACATCTACTCGGGTCTGGCCCGCGGCCTTGCCATTAAGGGCTGCAACCCCACCAACTTCCTGGAGAATCTTGAGCAGCAGTGGTGGAAGATCGACGACAACCTGACGCTCGACGGCACCAAGGCCAGCGCCTATGCCACGATTCTGGATTCCATCCGCGACGGCGTCACCACGATCTTCGATCACCATGCGAGCTTCTGCGAGATTCCGGGCAGCCTCTTTACCATTAAGGACGCCGCTCAGGAGCTGGGCATGCGTTCGTGCCTGTGCTACGAGGTCTCCGACCGCCGCGGTCAGGAAAAATGCGACCAGGCCATTGCCGAGAACGCCGAGTTTGCCCAGTGGGCCGCCAAGGAGCGTCGCGATAACGACAACCACATGATCGCCGCCATGTTTGGCGGTCACGCCACCTTTACGCTTTCGGACGAGACCATGGACAAGATGGCCGAGGCCAACAACGGCCTGACCGGTTTCCACATCCATGTGTGCGAGGGCATGAATGACGTGTGGGACTCCCGCCTCAACCGCGGCGGCATCAGCCCCGTCGAGCGCCTGCTGCAGCACAACCTGCTCGGTCCCGACACCATGCTCGGCCACTGCATCCACGTGACACCTGCCGAGATGGACATCGTCAAGGAGTCCGGCACCTGGCTCGTCAACAACCCCGAATCCAATATGGGCAACGCCGTGGGCTGTGCCCCCGTGCTCGAGTTCTTCCGCCGCGGCATTCCCGTGTGCATGGGCACCGACGCCTACACTCACGATATGCTCGAGAGCCTTAAGGTCTTCCTGATCATTCAGCGCCACAACGCCGCTATGCCCAACGTGGGCTGGTGCGAGGCCATGACCATGCTGTTCGAGAACAATGCCAAGATGGCGAGCAAGTACTTCGATCGCAAGCTTGGTGTGCTCGAGGCCGGCGCTGCCGCCGACGTCATCGTTATGGACTACAAGCCTTTTACGCCGTTGAGCGAGGAGAACATCGACGGCCACATGCTCTTTGGCATGATGGGCAAAAACTGCCGCACCACCATCATCAACGGCCGCGTCCTGTACAAGGATCGCGAGTTCGTTGGCATTGATGAGGACAAGATCAACGCGTGGACCATGGCCGAGTCCAAGAAGCTCTGGAGCACGCTCAACGATCGCGCCTACTAATTACAGGTAGATTCGCGCGCGTCGGATGTTTCGCCGCATCCGACGCGCGTATAGGCGACCTCCGCGGGGTCGCCGGCGCTGTGCTAGCGCTACACCGTATTTGCGCCCGCCGCGCGGTCTCGCCGGGCGTTACAGAGAGGAGCTCACTATGAGCGACATCATGAGGCCGATCCCGTTTTCGCAGCTGATGAACTGGATCATCGAGGAGCACAAGACTCAGGGCGCCGTCTTTGGCGTGCGCAAGATGGTCACGACCAACCAGGAGGGCGCGCTTCCCATTTTTGACGAGCGCATCGAGACTCCGTTTGGCCCGGCCGCCGGCCCCAACACGCAGCTTGCCCAGAACATCGTGGCATCCTACGTGGCCGGTTCCCGCTTCTTTGAGCTCAAGACCGTTCAGGTTATGGACGGCGAGGAGCTCTCCAAGTGTGTGAACAAGCCCTGCATCGTGGCGCAGGACGAGTGCTACAACTGCGAGTGGTCGACCGAGCTCGAGGTTCCGCAGGCCTTTGCCGAGTACGTGAAGGCATGGTTTGCCTGCCACCTCATCGCTCGCGAGTACGGCCTGGGCAGCCCGGACGGCTTTGTCTTCAACATGTCCGTGGGCTATGACCTCGAGGGCATCAAGAGCCCCAAGGTCGACGCCTACATCGAGGGCATGAAGGACGCCAGCGGCTCCGAGGTTTGGAATGAGTGCCGCACGTGGGCGCTCGCTAACCTGGACAAGTTTGAGCATGTTGACGCCGCGTTTGTCGAGTCCATCCCGGCGCGCGTCTCCAACTCCATCACCGAGTCTACCCTGCACGGCTGCCCGCCGGCCGAGATCGAGCGCATCGCGACCTATCTGATCACCGAGAAGGGCCTCAACACCTACATCAAGTGCAACCCCACGCTGCTGGGCTATGAGTTTGCACGTCAGCGCCTCAACGAGCTGGGCTTTGACTACATCGTCTTCGATGACACGCACTTCCGCGAGGACCTGCAGTGGGCCGATGCCGTGCCCATGTTCGAGCGCCTGATTGCCCTGTGCGCCGAGCGCGGCCTGGAGTTCGGCGTCAAGCTGACCAACACGTTCCCCGTCGACGTGACGAGAAACGAGCTGCCCTCCACCGAGATGTACATGTCCGGCCGTTCGCTGTTCTCGCTGACCATCGAGGCCGCCCGCCGCATTACCGAGCAGTTCGATGGCAAACTGCGCATCAGCTACTCCGGCGGTGCCACGGTCTACAACATCCGCGCCCTGTACGATGCCGGCATTTGGCCCGTTACCCTGGCGACCGACGTGCTCAAGCCCGGTGGCTACGAGCGCTTTAGCCAGATGGCCGGCGAGTTTACCGACCTGGATGGCAAGCCGTTCGCGGGCGTCTCGCTCGAGGCCGTGACCGCAATCCAGACCGACTCGCTCACCAACCCGCTCTACAAGAAGCCGCTGCGCCCGCTGCCCGACCGCAAGGTCGCCGGCAAGAGCCCGCTTTCCGACTGCTTTACCACGCCGTGCCGCACGAGCTGCCCCATCCAGCAGGATATTCCCGCCTATCTGGCGGCTGTTGACGAGGGCCGCTACGAGGACGCGCTCAACATCATCATCGAGCGCAACGCCCTGCCGTTCATTACCGGCACCATCTGCCCGCATCCCTGCGGCCGTGCCTGCGAGCGTGCGTTCTACGAGCCCGAGGGCGCCCAGATCCGCGCCAGCAAGCTCAAGGCCGCCCGCGAGGCCATGACCGCCGTGCTGCCCAAGCTACGCGCCCAGGCCATCGCAAACGACGGCGAGCGCAACGTTGCCGTTATCGGCGGCGGTCCGGCCGGCCTGGCGACGGCGTTCTTCCTGACGCGCGCCGGCGTGCCCGTCACCATCTTTGAGGCTCGCGATTCGCTCGGCGGCGTGGTCCGTCACGTGATTCCTGAGTTCCGCATTGCGAGCGACGATATCTCCCACGACGCAGAGCTCTGCCTGGCCTTTGGCGCCAAGGTGCAGCTCAACGCCCGCGTGGAGTCCATCGACGAGCTCAAGGCCCAGGGCTTCACCGACGTGGTCGTGGCCACTGGTGCCTGGATGCCCGGTTCCGCCGGCCTGGGCGAGGGCGCCGAGCTCGACGTGCTGGAGTTCCTCGAGGCCGCCAAGAGGGGCGAGAAGCTCGAGCTGGGCGAGGACGTCGTAGTCATTGGCGCCGGCAACACCGCCATGGACGCGGCCCGCGTGGCTAAGCGCCTGGCTGGTGTGAAGAACGTGCGCCTGGTGTATCGCCGCACCAAGAAGCAGATGCCCGCCGACGAGGAAGAGCTCGATCTTGCTCTTGCCGACGGCGTTGAGTTCTGCGAGCTGCTGGCGCCCAAGGCACTCAACGGCGCCGTGCTGACCTGCGATGTTATGGAGCTCGGCGAACCGGATGCAAGCGGCCGTCGCAGCCCCGTCGCCACGGGCGAGACCGTGGAACTTCCCGCCACCACGGTGATCTGCGCCGTGGGCGAGGGCATCGACGCCAGCCTGTACGATGCCGCGGGCGTCGAGCACGACCGTCGCGGTCGCCTTGCCGCCACTTCCACCGGTGTCGAGGGCGTCTGGGCTGCGGGCGACTGCCGTCGCGGTCCTGCCACCGTGGTTGAGGCTATTGCCGACGCCGCCGAGGTCGCCCGTGCCATCGCCGGCGTGGACTTTAACAAGTACGCCGATTGCAACGAGCAGGCTGGCCGCGAGGGCACCTGCTACGAGCGCAAGGGGTCGCTGTGCCGCGACAAGCGCAACTGCACCAAGACCCGCTGCCTGGGCTGCGGCTCGGTGTGCGAGGTCTGCTGCGACGTGTGCCCCAACCGCGCCAACGTGGCCGTTAAGGTGCCGGGCCTGGCCAAGCATCAGGTCGTCCATGTCGACGGTATGTGCAACGAGTGCGGCAACTGCGCCGTGTTCTGCCCCTACCAGGAGGGCCGTCCCTACAAGGACAAGCTCACCCTGTTCTGGAGCGATCAGGACATGGAGAACTCCGAGAACGAGGGCTTCCTGGCCGTGGACGAGGACCACTTTAAGGTCCGCGTCGCCGGCACGGTCCGCACCGTCTCGGTCGATGCCGTCAACACCGGTCTGCCCGAGGCCGTCCGCCTGACCATCAGGGCCGTGCGCGACAACTATTCGTACCTTCTTAAGAAATAGGCGAGTCTCTTATGGCCAAATCCATTCAACATCACGTGGCCTACGTTGCCTGCGGAAGCGGCTGTGCTTCCGCAGGCGGCGACGCCCGCTGCAGCGAAGGCTGCATTGGCTGTGGCGCTTGCGTTACGGCCTGCCCCCACGGTGCCATCGCGCTGGTCGACGGCGTCGCCCGTGTGGACCGCTCCAAGTGCACGGGCTGTGGCCTGTGCGGCATGGCGTGCCCGCAGCGCGTGATTGCCTTCGTTCCCGGCTACCAGAACATCCTGGTGCGCTGCAACAACACCGATAAGGGCGCCATTGCCCGCAAGATCTGCGACACGAGCTGCATCGGTTGCGGCATGTGCGCCAAAAAGTGCCCCGCCGGCGCTATCCGCATCGAGGACAACTGCGCCCATATCGACGGCGCGGACTGCCTGTCGTGTGGCATGTGCGCCGTCGTCTGCCCGCATGGCGCTATCCACGACCGCACCGGCATCGCCGCCGGCGTGTAGAAGGGAATCACCATGGCACAGGAATTCACTTTTACCGTTAACGGCGTCGAGCGCACGACGACCCAAAACAAACCGCTGCTGCGCTACCTGCGCGACGACCTGCACATTCACTCCGCCAAGGACGGCTGCTCCGAGGGCGCGTGCGGTACCTGCACCATCCACGTGGACGGTGCGGCCGTCAAGGCGTGCGTACTGACCACTGCTCTTGCCGCCGGTCGCAACATCGTGACCGTCGAGGGCCTGCCCGAGGACGTGCGCGAGGCCTTCGTGTACGCCTTTGGCGCCGTGGGCGCCGTGCAGTGCGGCTTTTGCATCCCCGGCATGGTCATGGCGGGTGCAGCGCTCATCGCCGAGGACCCCGAGCCCACCGAGGAGCAGATCAAGTACGCCATCCGCGGCAATGTCTGCCGTTGCACCGGCTACAAGAAGATTATCGAGGGCATCTCGCTGGCAGCTGCGGTGCTCCGTGGCGAAAAGCAGATCGACGAGGATCTGGAGCGCGGCGATGACTACGGCGTGGGCAAGCGCGCCTTCCGTATCGACGTGCGCAAGAAGGTGCTCGGCGAGGGCAAGTATCCCGACGACATCGACGAGCTCGATCAGCCGGGCCTGACCTATGCCAGCGCCGTTCGCTCCAAGTATCCGCGCGCCCGCGTGCTCTCCATCGACACCTCCAAGGCCGAGGCCCTGCCCGGTGTGGTGGGCATCCTGCGAGCCGAGGACGTGCCGGTCAACCAGGTCGGCCACCTTATCCAGGACTGGGACGTCATGATCGCCCAGGGCGATATCACCCGCTGCGTGGGCGACGCCATCGCGCTGGTGGTTGCCGAGGACGAGGCGACGCTCGAGAAGGCCAAGAAGCTCGTAAAGATCGATTACGAGCCGCTGGAGCCCGTGCGCAACATCGCCGAGGCCAAGGCCGCCGACGCCCCGCGCCTGCATGACAGTTTCTTTGCCTTTGGCAACACGGTGGAGCTCAAGGACAACGTGTGCCAGAGCCGTCACGTGACGCGCGGCGACGCCGCCAAGGCGCTAGCGGAGAGCGCGTTCACCGTGACGCAGCGCTTTACCACGCCCTTTACCGAGCATGCCTTCTTGGAGCCCGAGTGCGCCGTCGCCTTCCCGTACAAGAACGGCGTCAAGGTGCAGTCGACCGACCAGGGTGCCTACGATACGCGCAAAGAGTGCGCCCACATGTTTGGCTGGGACAACGAGCCCGAGCGTGTGGTTGTCGAGACCATGCTTGTGGGCGGCGGTTTTGGCGGCAAGGAGGACGTTTCGATCCAGCACCTGGCCGCGCTTGCTGCCTATAAGCTCCAGCGTCCTGTGAAGTGCAAGCTCACGCGTGCCGAGTCGCTCGCGTTCCATCCCAAGCGCCACGCCATGGACGGCACCTTTACGCTGGGCTGCGACGCCGAGGGCAACTTTACCGGTCTGGACTGCGAGATCAACTTTGACACCGGCGCCTACGCGTCGCTGTGCGGCCCGGTGCTCGAGCGCGCCTGCACGCATGCCGTCGGCCCCTACAAGTACCAGAACACCGACATTCGCGGTTTTGGTTACTACACCAACAACCCGCCCGCCGGCGCGTACCGAGGCTTTGGCGTTTGCCAGTCCGAGTTTGCGCTCGAGAGCCTGATTGACCTGCTGGCAGAGAAGGTCGGCCTGGATCCGTGGGAGATTCGTTACCGAAACGCCATCGAGCCGGGCGAGGTTTTGCCCAACGGCCAGATTGCCGACTGCTCCACGGCGCTGAAGGAGACGCTGCTCGAGGTCAAGGATGCCTACTATGCGCATCCCGGACACGCCGGTATCGCCTGCGCCATGAAGAACGCCGGCGTGGGCGTTGGCCTGCCCGATGCCGGCCGCTGCAAGATTCGCATCGAGGACGGCGTGGCCGTGGTCTATGCCGCCACGTCCGACATCGGCCAGGGTTGCAACACGGTCTTTTTGCAGGACGTTGCCGAGGCATGCGGCCTGCCGCTTCGCTGCATCGCCAATGGCGAGTGCTCTACCGAGAACGCTCCCGACTCCGGCACCACGTCTGGCTCGCGTCAGACGGTCGTGACCGGCGAGGCCGTGCGCGGTGCCGCCTTCCTGCTGCGCGATGCCATGCTTGACATCGAGGCCGGCAAGCATGCACCCGATGCTCCTGTGAGCGCCCATGGTGATGGCGTCAAGATCGAGTACGACGACGGTCGCGCCTATCAGCTGCACACACAGGAACTCGTCGCCGGCCAGGGTATGCATCCTCAAGATCCCGCTGCCGCCATCAAGGCGCTCGAGGGCTGCGAGTTTGGGTACGTGTACCTGGAGCCGACCGACAAGCTGGGCGCCGACGTTCCCAACCCCAAGAGCCACATCTGCTACGGTTTTGCCACGCATGTGGTCATTCTGGATGATGACGGCCGCGTGAGCGAGGTCTATGCCGCGCACGATTCCGGCAAGGTGGTCAACCCCATCTCCATCCAGGGTCAGATCGAAGGCGGCGTGCTCATGGGCATGGGCTACGCGCTTACCGAGGATTGGCCGCTCAAGGACTGCGTGCCCCAGGCAAGGTACGGTACGCTCGGGCTGTTCCGTGCGCCCGAGATTCCGGATATCCACGCCATCTACGTGGAGAAGGACGAGCTGCTGCCCGTGGCATATGGCGGCAAGGGCATTGGCGAGATCGCAACGATCCCCACGGCGCCCGCCGTGCAGAACGCCTATCGCGCATTCGACGGCAAGCTGCGTCCGGATCTGCCCATGGTGGATACGCCGTACAGCCGCGCCCGTCACCGTGGGTAGGGCGCAGACGGCATTGCTGATGGGCCGTTCGCGCTCAGCATCAACTACATACGCTGCGCCTTTGGCCCCGGCTCCATCGCGAGCTGGGGCCTTTTGTTTGGAGCGGAGACAGCATCCCGGAATTCGGGCAATCCGGTGGTCAGGGGTTGAGCGAGCGTCGCGCTAAGGATGCCAAGCGTAAAACCTTCAATGAAAATGGCGTAAAAACTACATCTGTCATGGCGTAAAAACTACATTGAAAGTAGCGTAAAATCAGCATTGAGAATGGCGTAATTTCGCATATCGCGTGATAGAGAGGGACGGCCGTCTGTGGATGCACCAAAGAGATTGACCCAAAAGGGATATAGGCCCCG
The DNA here is from genome assembly GCA_048227095.1 of Collinsella aerofaciens. Classification (GTDB taxonomy): domain Bacteria; phylum Actinomycetota; class Coriobacteriia; order Coriobacteriales; family Coriobacteriaceae; genus Collinsella; species Collinsella aerofaciens_CF. The sequence continues at coordinate 9,082 of DBFAHJ010000018.1, forward strand.
GCTCATAGAGGAGCGCCTCGACACCCTTATGCGGGCGTTTGGCTGTGTGGAGATCAACGGCCCCAAATGGTGCGGCAAGACCTGGACGGCGCTCTCTCGCTCGGCGAGCGTCTCCAGGCTCGATGAGCCTGCGCAGCGTGCGGCGGCAGAGGTCGACCCAAGCCTGGCGCTCATCGGCGATGCGCCACACCTGGTCGATGAATGGCAGGAGGTGCCCGAGGTTTGGGATGCCGCCCGGCGTTTCGTGGACGCGAGCGGCAACGAACGGGGGACACTTTTGCTCACGGGCTCGACCGCGCTCAAAAGCGAGGAGCGCAGCCATGTTCGTCATTCCGGCACGGGTAGGATCGCCCGTCTGTCAATGCGCCCCATGGCCCTGTGTGAGTCGGGCGACGGCGAGCCGCTCGTGTCACTGGCAAGCCTCTTTAAGGGCGAGGATTTTGCCCCTCAGCGTCGCGAGAGCACGGTGGATGACGTCGCCCGCTGGTGCTGCAGGGGCGGTTGGCCTGCAAATCTTGGGCTTTCGGAAGATCTTGCGCGAGAGACGGCAAGCCAGTACGTGCACTCGGTGCTCGACGTCAACGTGCTGGACGAGGGCATGTCGCCCGAGCTTGCACACGGCCTTTTGCGAGCTCTTGCCATGAACGAGAGCCAGGCTGTCACGTACAAGACGCTCGTAAAGGACGCCTCGTACGGTGAGGCGGGCCCCGACGAGAGGACCATCGCTGCGTACTTGGACCTCTTCAACAGGCTCAAGCTGACCGAGGACCTGTGCGGATGGGAGCCGCCCATGCGCTCGAAGGCCCGCGTTCGCGTGCGCCCCAAGCGCTACTTCTGTGACCCGTCACTTGCGGCGGCGTTGCTGGGGGCTACCCCTGAGCGGCTGCTTGGCGATATGCAAACGCTGGGGATGCTCTTTGAGAATCTCGTCCTGCGCGACGTGCGCGTGTTCCTTTCCACCTACGGCGGTGTCGACAACAGTGTCCATTATTTCCGAGATGAGAAGGGCCTTGAGGTCGATCTGATCGTTGAGCACGACGGGCGCTGGGGAGCCATCGAGGTCAAGCTGAGTGATGCGAAAGCAGACGATGGAGCGAGAAATCTCAAGGCGCTGGAGAGGAAAGTGCTCTCCAATCCTGCCGCCCAGAATGCCGCGCCGGCGTTTTTGGCGGTCGTGGTTGGAAAGGGGAGCATTGCCTACACACGCGACGACGGCGTGGCGGTGATTCCCATGGCGGCACTTGGGGCGTAGTGGTTTTGCGGGCGTGCCGTGCTTCCTTTACCGAAAATCCATTTGGTAAACCAGATGCTCGCGGATAGAATAAAGTTGACGGCAGCCCAAGGGTGATAGCTGGGCAGCGCCGTTGCTTGGTCAAGAGGTCAGTGCCTTAATGGCAGCGACTTGTTATGCTTCGAATGCTGCTTGAGTGCCTCGGAAAGTTCGATAAGCGCCGTGAAGAGCGAGACCAAAGCAACCAAGAGCTCTACGAGCTCTGATGGGCCCGGGATGACCGCTGATTCAAGTCACCGGGCCTAAATCTTTTTCATGCATTTGAATAGAGCGGGCGACTCTCTTGGGGCCGTCTGCATGGCGTGTGCCTGGCGCGCGTGGCATTGCGCTCCGATTTCATGTCCGCACGAGCGCCTAACCTTACGGCAATGTAGCCGCTTATGTAACAAGCGGCAAGCAACGGAGAAAGGCCCTAACCGTGTCAGCTGAAAAGACGCCGTGTATCTCGGCTATCGATACGACGAACTTTGCGCGCCAGATTGTGCTGGACTTTGAGTTTGCGCCGGTGCCAAAGCAGCGCCAGCGACGTGGGCTGCGTAATGAGATTATCGAGGTCGGCGCCGTCAAGCTCGATTACCACGGCAACGTTATGGGCGAGTTCTCGCAGTTTGTGCAGACGGAATTTACCGAAGGCGTTGCGTTTTCCGTCCGCGAGCTTACGGGGATATCGGCCGTGGACACTGCGATGGCCGATCCGCTCTACATGGTAATCAAAAGGCTCAGCGATTGGATCGGTCGCTACTCCGCACAGGTAGTTTGCTGGAGCGGGGCGGACCGTCGACAGCTTTTGACCGAGTGCCAGGCAAAGCACATCGATCTTTCCGCATTTCCTACGGATTGGGCCGACCTGCAGGCGTTTTACACCTCGATCATGGACGTGGGCAGCCACGGGTGCGTCTCTTTGAGTGACGCGGCGACGTGGTTTGGCATCGAGTTCGACGAGTCGACGGGTCACGCCCACAGCGCCCTTGCCGATGCGCGCGTGACCGCCAAGCTGCTCAAGCAGGTGATGGACGGGGACTACCGCGTGAGCCCGCGCGCCCAGGAAGTCCGCCAGCGGTGGGGGATGGGCGAGCGAGCTCAGACGCGCCTTTCTAGCAAGTGCCCCGAGCTGGGCGACCTGCTGCTGAAGCTGAAGGCGGCGGGAAGGTAGGCGGGTGCCCATTGGGCGTAAGCAGAAGGAATGGTTGCGGGAAGGATTCCAGAATCAGCATCAGAGGGCTGTGCTTGAGATGCTATTCAAGGACACGCTGACGCCCGCCGAGACCAGGCAGGTCAAGAGTATGGACACCGAGATGGCATCCATTGTCGAAGAACGGCTTGCTAACATGATTCGCTGGATGGGCAGGCATAGACCCGTGACGCTGCGCGCGTTATCGTTCACAATGAGGCGTACAGGCTGCCAGAGGTGAACAGTTCCGACGAGGTTCTGAGCAACTGCATCATCGAGATTATCGAGTAGTTCTACGAGAGGGATTTGGCGGCGTGGAGCAATCTAGTTTTACGCGTTTGCAGGAGGAAGCCGGTATGGCAGACGAACTTGTTTTTAGTGGCGGCGAGATAGTTTACACCATGCCTCAACTGCCCAAAGTTGCATCTGTGCCGCTGAACGGTAGCGCCGTGCTGGTTGGTTTTAAGGACGCTCCCGATGGGGAGGAGGTCCTCTTTGATTTTGACCCTCGGGCTGAAAAGGCTACGAAGCTCGACTATGAACTTGCAGCCGTTAGCGGGCTCCTCACGGGCGCGTTGAATATCCTGTGGCAGAAAGACTTCAACCTAGAGGGTGCCAAAGAGTGGGGCGACGAGAAGGTTGGCAAATTCGTTCTTACGATTGCCAAGTCTGCGGGTATGACAAAGGCGGATGCAACTCTAGAAGACGCTATTCGCTTTCTAGAGAAAGGGTTTCCTCTTGCCGCGGACAAGCTGACTGCCGAGTTTGGCGGCGGGCTCCAACATCATCTGCGGGATTTCTCGCACCACCCGAGCTTGGTTGGCCTTGCGTGTTCGATCCTCTCGCAATTCACGTGCAAAGGCTATGGCACCGATACGGCCGGCCGGTTTGTCGCCTTTGACCTGCCTGCCGCCGCCTTCGATCCTGACCGCCCTCTTATAGGCAGGAACGTTCCAGAGAAGATCGCGTTTGGCACTCTGTTCTGGGCAATGCATCTCGTGAGCGACATGGCGGGGTCTAGTTCAAACCCCGGTAAGGGGACGGGTATTCCCGGCGTTGTGCTGTCCCTGCTAAAGGAGCTCTCCTCCCTGCCTGTTTTTCAAGACATGCGGATTGCCTATAAGGGCAAGGATATTCGCATTCAGCAATGGATCTCAAAGCTGTTTAACGGAACGGCGTTCAAAACCGAGGACGGCAAGCCCATTCGCTTCGACCTTCGGACGGAAGTCGGTCTTTTCGATCAAGCTTTAAGCCAGGTGCCAGCAGTCGTGGCCAACGAGGTTATCGTTCGTTGTCTCTACATGCTTTCAAGGCTCAAGGCCGAGCTAGAACGTTGCGAAGTGAGTGATGTCTCCGGCTTGCGCAAGCTCAAGGCTTCGCATTTCATGCCCTACAACAGCAGGGCCCTCACTCGCATGGTCACGGTTTCGAGTACTTCGTTCGTTCTGGCGAATCTGGCGACGGCGGCGGTCAGGGCGGGTATCGAATGCGAGGGGAACAAGGTCGTGTTCGCCCAGAAGTTCTTCTTGCGAATAAACTACGTTGGAGTTGGACGCCTTGCGTTTGCACTCCATGCCGACTGGGGCTATATGGCGGAGGAAATGTCCGAGGCTTGGACTGAGCGCGCCAGGCGCCGCCAGGATATCTTCGATGGATTCCACTTTTATAGCCTAGATAGAGAGACGACGAGGATTGCCTTCTCGCTGAAGCTTGCCGCCATCAACTACGACTGCGGGAACGAGAAGAACGAAGTGCGCAAAGGGCAAAAGAGGAGCTGGGCCCGCGCGTGGCAGGATTCGGTCACGGATGGCCTAGGCATTGATGCAGACGGCTATTTTTTGAGCGAGGAAGATGCGTACGGAGCCCTTGAGGCTATTTCGCGGCAGCGAGGCGGCAAGGTGCGCGCCTTGCTGATCGCTCAGGAGCTGGTTGAGTTTCGCCCCTATTTCCAGATAGGAGATGAAGAGAAGAAGGAATACAAAGGTTTGAAGGGGAGCGGGGCTTGGGTTAAAGATGAATTTCCCAGGAGACAAGACGCGGTTGATTTGGACGCCGTGCGTTCCCTAGAGAAGCAATGCGGGGCGCATATCCGTGAGCTCTCAGGTACATTGCCAAAGGTCTTGGTAGGCGGCGCCATTGCCGTGGCGGCGGCCCTGGGCACAGGAGGAGTGGCCGCGGCATTGGCTCCGGATATTGCTGTCGGTATCTTTGGAGGCTCGTTTGTCGGCCTTCACGGGGCTGCGCTCGTCAATGCGAGTCTTGCTGCTGCTGGCGGCGGCGCCTTGGCCGCCGGCGGCATGGGCATGGCCGGTGGCACCGCTTTAATTGCTGGCGGCGGCGCTGCGTTTGGCCTTTTGGGTTCTAGCGGCGTTGCCCTGGCGGCGTCGATGGGGGAGGACTATGCGCAGTTCGTGCTCGTTGAATGCTCAAGGCTTCTCGCATTTCTTGATGTGGCAACTGACCGCTGCCCGCATGAGGGAGCCATTTTGGTGCAGAAGGCGGCCGAGGCCGTGCAGCGCAGCATCGCTGGTGTTGAGGAGGATGTCGAGAAGGAGAATGGAAAGGGGGACCGCAGGAATGGCAGGTTGCTTAAGCAGTTGAAGAAGGGTCTTGGGTATTTGACTTCGACCCTTAAGCAGATCGAGAAGATGCAGAAGCGCCTTGGTGCCGCCGGTGAGAGCGAGCCGCTCAACAGCTTGCCAGCATCGGGTGGCGAATAGGTCGGGGCGATTCGGCTGCAATTCCGTGTCATCATCGCCACCGCTTAAGATGGTCCCGTGTTTGCCCATCTTTTTGCGAGGCGCGATGAGCATGTCGGCGACTTGCTCGATGTCTGATTTGCCCTTCGATCAGTTCTTGTCGAGCTCCTTTGGGCGGGAGGGGCAGCGATCTAGATATCCGCTCTTGGCATATGAGACAAGAAACCCGTAAGTCCGTGGCAATGTCAAAAGGCATACACAAGTGTCAGTCTTTTGACATCGTATGATTTTGGGGAGTGGCGCGCAGCGATCGCGCGCCACCCTGACGGCGTAAGCGTTTGCTTGCGTTGTAAAATCTAACGATATGAGCATCCCGGTTGCTTCTGTGCTTCGATGCTCTCGTCTTTGGCACCCTCCGCTCAGTGGGGGACTGACTGCAAACGGCGTAAACAAGAAAGAGGAGACAACCGCAAATGAAAGCAACCGAGGCAAATCTACTCGACCTTATGGGCGTGGCGAAGATGCAGTTCGTCATTCCCGTGTACCAGCGAATTTACTCGTGGAGTGTAAAAGAGTGCGAGGTGCTTTGGGATGACGTCATGCGAGCGGGTCGTGATGGCGTATCGCACTTCGTGGGGTCAATGCTTTATATCCCCGAGTCCGAGAGCTCTGCCACGAGCATTTCGCGCGTGCTTCTGATTGACGGACAGCAGCGCATGACGACGTTTTCGTTGATGATTGCAGCTTTGGCTGACTATTTGGAGAGCAACCCCGACAAGGCTGGCTTCCTTGGCGACCTCAAAATCTCGGCGCTGAGGAAAAATTACCTCTTTAACGATGACGACTACAACGGTCTGGCACGCTACAAGCTGGTGCTCTCGCAGGACGATAAAGAGACGCTGTTCTCCATCGTGTCTGGGGCTCCCGTGCCAGATGAAAAATCGGATCGCATTGTCGAAAACCATGCGTTCTTCCGTGAAAAGATGCACGGGAAATCATTCGACCCTGCAAGGCTTTGGGCGGGGCTAAACCGCGTGCAGGTCATCGACACTAAGCTCACCGCTGGCGTTGATAATGCCCAGCTCATATTTGAGTCCATGAACTCCAAGGGCAAGCCGCTCACGCCCATTGACCTCATCCGTAACTACGTTCTAATGTCGCTTCCCAACGACGAACAGACCAATCTTTATGAGGGTTATTGGCATCCACTCGAGTGCTTGTTCGGAAAAGGCGGCGAGGACGAGTTCAATGCATTTATCTGGTACTGGCTGTGGCTTAAAGTTCCCAATAGGATGCCGAAGGAGAACGAGGCCTACTACGAGTTTAAGCGCTATTTCGCCGACGACTACGATGGTGACACCGAGGGCCTGCTTAAGGAGCTGCGAGGGTATGCACATAGATACGCCAGTCTGTTCCTTGGTAAGGAGAAGGACGACGGACTGCGCCGAGTGTTCGGCAGAATCGTAAGCCTCGATGTGAAGCAGATAAGGCCCCTCTTAATGTTGCTTTATTCGGTTTACGAGGGGAATGGACTAGACCGCAATGCGTTTTTACGTATCTGCGAGACTATCGAGTCGTTTCTGTTCAGGCGAGCGGTTTGCGGCAGACTTACCACGGGCCTAAATAATTTCTTTGCCGGCATGTATCGCAATCTCGAGCAGCAGGACGATATCGAGGAGTACGTTACGGCGATGCTCCTTATCCACAGCAGCGGTATGACCGCATACTTTCCGACAGACGAGCATTTTGTCGAGGAGTTTAAGACGCGTGACTGCTACAACCGCTTCTCTAAAAAGCGCTATTACCTGGAACGCATGGAGAACTGGCACCACCCGAAGGAGTCCATCTCAGCCGACGATTACCAGATCGAGCACATCATGCCCCAGACGATCGATGATGAGCACGGCTGGAAGGAATCGCTTGGTGAGAACTGGGAAGACGTCCACGACAGGCTGTGCAACAACTTGGGAAATCTTACGCTGACGGGCTACAACCAGGAGTACTCAAACCGGTCGTTCTCGGACAAGCTCAATCTGCCTGACGTCGGATTTAAGTGCAGTCCGCTCTACCTGAACAAGTCGATCGCCTCGCGTGAAAAATGGGGTGAGGAAGAGATTGGACAGCGCGCGGACGAGCTGGCGAAAGAGGCGTGTGAGATATGGAAATATCCCGACCTTCCGGCAGACGTCGTCGACAAGTACCGTCCTTCTCGCGGGGAGTCTGATGAGGCTCCTATCTGGACTCTGCAGGAGAATCACCCCACCTTTGCCGAAGGTGGGCTCAACCAGAAGCTTTTCGATGAGGTGCGCGAGTCCGTTCTGAGTGGTAACCCTTCGTGGGAGTCCTACATAGCTAAGTACTATGTAGGCTTCAGGTCGGGCAAGCGAAAACTGCATGCCGTGTTAGAAGGCAGGACCAGCAACGGTGGTTGGATCGCCGTTGGCCTGGCAAAGAGCGTGGACGACCTAATTGATCCAGAGGACATGTGTCAGGACAAACGCGCACAGGGCGGATTTGGCCCGGGCTTACCCACTTACGTTGCGCTTCGGAACGCCGATGACATTCCTGCGGTGCTCGATCTCATAAAGCAGTGCTAGGTTGAAGGCCGGGAATCTAATTCCCGGCCCTTGCCAGCTCAAAATCGTCGATGGCCCATTCGCCCGTCTACGCCCCCACAATCCCGCGAGTCGCTTGATTTGGTTTACGGCCCTCAGTTTTCGGCATCTGTTACTCGTCGTCTCCGTCGTTGGGGTCGCCCTTGAGGGTGTTGATGTCCAGGTACTGGTTGTCGTCCTCTTTTTGCTGCGTTGCCGATTCGGACGCGGTGGGGCCGCGGAACAGCTGGAATCCCTCAAACGCAATGGCGCCGAGCAGGGCAATGACAATGGCGATAAAGGCAACCTTGACTGCCTGCGGAAATTCCGAGAAACGCAGCGCCTTTTCCTCGGCGTAATAATCGGCGAAGCGCTCTTCGCCCGTGCTTTTGGTGTACGCCGGTGCGGACGCGGCCTCCGGGTCATATTCCGGTGCACGCGTGGCAGCGTACGGATCGTTGAGATAATCGCTCGGTGCGGTGCCATAATCCTCGGTCTCGATGCGACTGGTGCCAGCATAGCCATCGGAATAATCGGAATATGCCGCACCGCCCTCATAGTCCGCGGCGCTCGTGTTGGCGGCAAAAAGCGGATTAACTGGAACGTCGAGCGCCGGCATGCCGGTAGAGGTCTCATCCAGATCGGCTGCAGCCCAGGAATCGTAGGCAACCTGATGGGCAACGGGCTCATCGAGCCTTGCGACCGGAGGCTTGCGTGCCGCAGGAACAGGCAACTGCTGGGCGCTGTACATAACGGTGCTGTCGGCCGATTTGCCCTGCGTCGCTGCAGCGAGAAATGCCGCCGTCTCGGACGGGTCGCTTGCGGGGCGGGGAGCGGGCGTGGACGCCGAAGTGGGTGCGGGCGTAGGCGCGGGCGTCGAAACAGGCGACTGCGCAGGAGTCGGCGCAGATGCGGGCTTAGGCGCAAGTGTGGGATCGGGGCTTGACGGGCGATCCCCGCCGCCCATGAGTTCGTCGGCGGTCCACGGGCGATCATCCATCACGTCGTCAAGGCTTAGCGAAAACAGGTCGTCTTCACCCTCATCGAACATGCGGTGCACATGTCCACCAATTGCCGGAATCAATCCGCGACCGGTGCATGATGCCTTGCTCAACGCCATTCTGTTCCATCCTTTCGAAATACTAATGACATCGATTATATGGAACTTCCCAAGCGGCCCGGTCTTGGATTCGTGCTTTCCAGAACTCGCACCCAAAAGGGGAGGGGCAATCCAGGCGAGTGCCTACTTGTCGCCGGCCGCCGCCTTGGCCTCATTGAGGTAGCTATAGAAGCTGTACTTGGAGATGCCAAAGAACTCGCAGGCGCGCTCGCTCGACTTGGAAATGAGGAAGGCGCCGCGACGGTCGAGGTAGCCAATGGCACGAATGCGCTCGTCTTTGGTCATGAGTGCCGCGGGCTTGCCCACAAACTGCTCGCACTCGTGCAGCAGGTCCTCGAGCAGGTCGCCGATGTTCTTGGTAATGGGCTCGGGCTCGGTATAGCCCGTGCCGCCGGTGCCGGTAAAGGCGTCGAGCGAACGCTCAAAAGCCTTCATAAGCGTAATGTCAAAGTTGATGCCCAAAATGCCGACGGGCTTGCCTTCGTCGTTGCGGATAAAGATGGTCGAGGACTTGAGCAGCTTGCCATCGGTGGTTTTAGTGAGGTACGGCTCGCGGTCGTGTACGTCGGTGCTGCCCTCGTGCATGGACTCAAACACAATATGGCTGGGGCCGTCACCCAGTTTGCGCCCGCTGACGTGGCCGTTTTCGATCACTACGATGGAGTGGTCCACGTCCTCGGTCTCCAGATCGTGGACGACGACTTCGCAGTTGGGGCCAAATTGGAGCGCCAGGCCGTGTGCGAGGCGCTTGTAAAACTCAATCTGTGCGGGGGTCATGGGTGCCTTCCTAAAAATTAGTTTGGGCACACTTTGCCATAAACCACATCTGTTCGCAAACAAATCCATCAACAAGGCAATTCATGACCGTTCGGCGGCGAAAAAGTACCGATTACGGCAACAAACAATTCGTTAGGTATGCCAATCAAAAAGTGTGATAGAACATTACTAACAAACTTTTTGTTTGGCATCCACATAAAAGTTCAGCCGTGTGAATGGGATCGGGCTGAAACGCGTATGCGGGGGCCGGCAAGAGAGAACTTAAGGAGTTCACCGTATGGCCGATAAGATCCAGTGGGCGAGCAACGCGATGCCCAAGAGCGATGACAAGCACTTGGGAATCATGAGTCTCGACCACGTGAAGAAGGCCCGCGCCTTCCACCAGTCGTTCCCCCAGTACACCGTCACTCCGCTTGCCCGCCTGGACGGCCAGGCCGCGCGTCTGGGCTTGTCCAACCTGTGCGTTAAGGACGAGAGCTATCGCTTTGGCCTCAACGCCTTTAAGGTCCTGGGCGGCTCGTTTGCCATGGCCAACTACATTGCCGACGAGACCGGCAAGGACGTTGCCGACTGCACCTTCGATTACCTGACCTCCGATCAGCTTGCCAAGGACTTTGGCCAGGCTACCTTCTTTACCGCCACCGACGGCAACCATGGCCGCGGCGTAGCATGGGCTGCCAACAAGCTGGGGCAGAAGGCCGTCGTGCACATGCCCAAGGGTTCCACCAAGCCCCGCTTCGATAACATCGCCGCCGAGGGCGCCACGGTGACCATCGAAGAGGTCAACTACGACGAGTGCGTGCGCATGGCCGCCGCCGAGGCCGACGCCTGCGAGCGCGGCGTCATCGTTCAGGACACCGCCTGGGAGGGCTACGAGAAGATCCCGTCCTGGATCATGGAGGGTTACGGCACCATGGCCTCCGAGGCTGCCGAGCAGCTGCGCGAGATGGCCATCAACCGCCCGACGCACGTGTTTGTCCAGGCTGGCGTGGGTTCGCTCGCCGGCGCCGTGGTGGGCTACTTCACCAACCTGTATCCCGATAACCCGCCCACCTTCGTCGTGGTTGAGTGCGCGCCTGCTGCCTGCCTGTACAAGGGCGCTGCCGCCGGCGATGGCGATCCGCGTATCGTGGACGGCGACATGCCTTCCATCATGGCCGGTCTGTGCTGCGGCGAGCCCAACATTCTGGGCTGGGATATCCTGCGCAACCACACCACCGCCTTCGTGTCCTGCCCCGACTGGGTCACCGCTCGCGGCATGCGCACCCTGGGCGCTCCCGAGAAGGGCGACCCGCGCGTCATTTCCGGCGAGTCCGGCGCTGTGACCACCGGCCTGGTCGAGACCCTCATGCTCGATCCCGAGTACGCCGAGCTCAAGGAGCTCATCGGCCTGGACAAGACGAGCTCCGTGCTCTGCTTCTCCACCGAGGGCGACACGGACCCCGACCAGTATCGCCGCATCGTCTGGGAAGGCGAATATCCCACTTGCTAATCGTTGGGGCGGAGTAAATAGGTATCGCTCCGCCACCTCACAGGTAGATTCCTTCGTTTGAAAGGTTATGAACAATGGCTAAAGAACTCGATTTCGACGCTATCAAGGTTGCTGCTGAGTCCCATCGTGCTGATATGACTCGCTTCCTTCGCGCCATGATCTCTCACCCCTCTGAGTCCTGCGAGGAGGGTGAGGTTGTCGCCTGCATCAAGGCCGAGATGGAGAGCCTTAGCTATGACGAGGTCAAGGTCGACGGTCTGGGCAACGTCATGGGCTTTATGGGCGAGGGCGACAAGATCATCGCCATCGACTCCCACATCGACACCGTCGGCATCGGCAACATCGAGAACTGGGATGCCGATCCCTACGAGGGCTACGAGACCGACGAGATCATCTACGGCCGCGGCGGCTCTGACCAGGAGGGCGGCATGGCTTCTGCTACCTACGCTGCCAAGATGATGAAGGACATGGGCCTCATCCCCGAGGGCTACAAGATCATGGTCGTCGGCACCGTCCAGGAAGAGGACTGCGATGGCATGTGCTGGCAGTACATCTACAACAAGGACGGCATTAAGCCCGAGTTCGTCATTTCCACCGAGCCTACCGACGGCGGCATCTATCGCGGTCACCGCGGCCGTATGGAGATCCGCGTCGACGTTCACGGCACCTCCTGCCACGGCTCCGCTCCCGACCGCGGCGACAACGCCATCTACAAGATGGCCGACATCATCGCCGACGTCCGCGCCCTCAACAACAACGGCTGCGACGAGTCGACCGACATCAAGGGTCTCGTCAAGATGCTCGACCCCAAGTACAACCCCGAGCACTACGAGGATGCCCGCTTCCTGGGCCGCGGCACCTGCACCGTCAGCCAGATCTTCTACACCAGCCCCAGCCGTTGCGCCGTCGCTGACTCCTGCGCCATCTCCATCGACCGTCGCATGACCGCCGGCGAGACCTGGGAGTCCTGCCTGGACGAGATCCGCAACCTGCCGGCCGCCAAGAAGTACGGCGACGACGTGAAGGTTTCCATGTACATGTACGACCGTCCGTCCTGGACCGGCGAGGTCTACGAGACCGAGGCTTACTTCCCCACGTGGATCAACAAGGAGACCGCTCCACACGTCAAGGCCCTCGTCGACGCCCACAAGGCCATGTTTGGTGACGAGCGCATCGGCTGCGGGCCCAGCATGGACAAGCGCACCGGCCGTCCGCTGTGCGACAAGTGGACCTTCTCCACGAACTGCGTTTCCATCCAGGGCCGCTATGGCATCCCCTGCGTCGGCTTTGGCCCGGGTGCCGAGTCTCAGGCTCACGCTCCCAACGAGGTCACCTACAAGGACGACCTGGTCACCGCTGCCGCCATGTACGTGGCTGCCCTGAACCTCTACGATCCGAGCCAGGCCGATGGCGACGCCACCGTGTTCCGTGCCGGTCTGACTAACAACAAGATCGATTAGTCCCATTCCTCGATTTTGTTGAGCCGGGGGCCGCTCGTGTCCCCGGCACCCCCTGTTGACTTGGGGCCCGCGGTCGTTATCTCCCATGCTTCCTCAACGGTGGCGGGTCCTCGTCATGGTGCTCTGCATGTTCTAGCCACACGCGCATGCCGGAGCACATCTACTCATTGTGATCGTTTCACCTTTAGAAAGGACATTTACATGGACGCCAAGTTTACCGAGCTCGTCGAGCAGCTGAACGGCCTCGATTTTAAGGGTATGTACGGCAGCGACTTCCTGCACACCTGGGACAAGACCACCGATGAGCTCAAGGCTCTCTACATCGTCGCCGACGCCCTGCGCGAGCTGCGCGAGAACAACGTCTCGTCCAAGATCTTCGACTCGGGCCTGGCCGTCTCCCTGTTCCGCGACAACTCCACCCGTACGCGCTTCTCTTTCTCTAAGGCCGCCAACCTGCTCGGCCTTGAGCTGCAGGACCTGGACGAGAAGAAGTCCCAGATCGCTCACGGCGAGACCGTCCGCGAGACCGCTACCATGATCTCCTTCATGGCCGACGTCATCGGCATCCGCGACGACATGTACATCGGCAAGGGCGACGCCTACATGGCCGAGGTCTCCGAGTCTGTCCAGCAGGCCTACGAGGACGGCGTTCTGGATCACCGTCCCACGCTCATCTCCCTGCAGTCCGATTCCGACCACCCCACGCAGTCCTCTGCCGACATGCTCTACCTCATCAACGAGTTTGGCGGCCTCGAGAACCTCAAGGGCAAGAAGGTTGCCGTCACCTGGGCCTATTCGCCCTCTTACGGCAAGCCGCTGTCCTGCCCGCAGTCGCTGATCAGCCTGCTGCCCCGCTTTGGCATGGACGTCACCCTGGCCCACCCCGAGGGCTACGACCTCATGCCCGAGGTCGTCGAGCGCGCCAAGGGCTATGCCGCCGAGTCCGGCACCACCTTTAAGCAGGTCAACACCATGGCCGAGGCCTTCGAGGGCGCCGACATCGTGATCCCCAAGAGCTGGGCTCCGTTTGCCGCCATGGAGAAGCGTACCAACCTGTACGCCGAGGGCGACGACGCCGGCATCGCAGCGCTCGAGAAGGAGCTGCTTGCCCAGAACGCCACCCATCAGGACTGGTGCTCCACGACCGAGCTCATGGAGAAGACTGCCAACGGCCAGGACACCATCTTTATGCACCCGCTGCCCGCCGACATCTCCGGTGTCTCCTGCGAGCACGGCGAGGTCAACGCCGACGTCTTCGACATGCACCGCGTGGGCATGTACAAGGAGGCCAGCTACAAGCCGTACGCCATCGCAGCCATGATGTTCCTGCAGAAGGTTGCCGATCCCGCCGCTACCCTCAAGGCCCTCGACGAGCGCAACACCGCCCGTTGGTTCCAGGCCTAAAGCCGGGTTGAGGTAAGCCATGTAAAGGGGGCGCTCTGCCAACCGGCGGGGTGCCCCTTTTTGCATCGCGGGCGTGCGGGATAAGCGCTTTCGATGTAGATGCCCGCGGCGCGAGTTATGGGTACGATGGTTTCAGGGGAGGTATCACCATGAAACTTGGATGCGTCATTATGGCTTCGGGCGAGGGCAAGCGGTTTGGCTCTAACAAGATGCTTGCCGATATCTATGGCGAGCCGCTGATTGCCCGGACCATCGATTCGGTTCCCCGGGGCTTTGACGTCGTGGTTTCGACGCGTTGGCCCGAGGTCGCTCAGATTTGCGAGGACAAGCATTGCCCGTGCGTGCTGCACGATGGCGAGCTGCGCAGCGAAAGCGTCCGTGCGGGCCTTTCGTGGGGAGTCGAACGCAACTGGAAAGGTTGCCTCTTTTTGCCGGGCGACCAGCCGCTCGTGAGTTCGGATTCTTTTGAGGCTATGGTTCGTGCATTTGACGAACGTGGCCGCAAGCATCCGGTGCGTCTTGCGTGCAACGGTGAGCCTTCGAGCCCGGTGCTCTTTCCGGCGGAACTGTTCGATGCGCTCATGCGTCTTGAGGGCAAGGACGGCGGCGGTTCGATCCTCAAGGACCGTATTGACGTGGTGCTGGTCGAGGCGCGTGCCTACGAGCTGTGGGACGTCGATACCGCCAAGGGACAGCGACGCATAACGGAGCATATCGCCGCCTGCTCGTATTTTGATCGCGTGGCCAACAGCATCAATCAATAAGGAGCAATTATGATCATCATCAAAAACGGCGCGCTCGTGACGCCCCAGGGGCTTCGCCGCGCCGATCTTGCCATGGATGGCGATAAGATCGTGCGGATCGCCGCGGCGATTGAGCCGGCCGAGGGCGATACCGTCGAGGACGCCGCGGGCTGCTGGGTGTTTCCCGGCTTTATCGACGGCCACACGCACATGCAGTGCTGGACCGGCATGGATTGGACAGCCGATAGCTTTGAGACCGGCACGCGCGCAGCTGCCTGCGGCGGCACGACGACCATCGTGGACTACGCGACGGCCGATCGCGGCGTGACCATGCCCGATGCCTTGGCCGAGTGGCATCGCCGCGCCGGCGGAACCTGCACGGCCAACTACGCCTTTCATATGGCACTCGCCGAGTGGAACGAGCGCAACCGCGCCGATCTTTCGGCCATGCGCGAGGCGGGCGTGTCGTCGTTTAAGACCTACTTTGCCTATGACCACCTGCGCTTGGACGATGCCGAGACACTCGAGGTGCTCGAGGAGCTCAAACATATTGGCGGCATACTGTGCGTGCATTGCGAGAACGGCACGCTGGTGAATGAACTGCAGAAGCGCGTGTACGAGCGAGGGATTCATGGACCCGAGGGCCATGCGCTCAGCCGTCCGGACGTGTGCGAGGCCGAGGCGGTGAGCCGTCTGCTGTATCTGGCGCACCTGGCCGGCGACGCACCGGTCAACGTGGTGCACCTTTCGACCAAGCTGGGGCTCGAGGCCATCCGCGCCGCCAAAGCGCGCGGGCAGAAGAACATCTATGTCGAGACCTGCCCTCAGTATCTGATGCTCGACGATACTTGCTACTTGGAGCAGGGCGAGGACGGCTTTGCGGGTGCCAAGTATGTGATGAGCCCGCCGCTGCGCCATGCCGGTGACCGTGCCGCGCTACGCGAGGCGCTTGTGGCCGGCGAGATCGATACGATTGCGACCGATCATTGCAGCTTTAACCTGCACGGGCAAAAGGACCGCGGGCGCGACGATTTCCGCGCGATTCCCAACGGCGGGCCCGGCGTGGAACATCGTCCCGTCGCGATTGCCACGAGCTTTGAGGGCCAGCTGGGCCCCGAGGATCTGTGCCGCTTGATGAGCGAGAACCCGGCGCGCGTGTTTGGCATGTACCCGCGCAAGGGCTGTCTTGCCGAGGGCGCCGATGCCGATGTGTGCGTGTGGGATCCCAAAGCGCGCTGGACAATCAGTGCCGCGACACAGCATCAAGCTGTGGACTACACGCCGCTCGAGGGTTTTGGGGCACATGGCCGCGCCAAGGTCGTGTTTGTGAACGGCGTGCTGGTGGCACGCGACGGCGAGCCCACCGGAGCCCAACCCGGCCGCTACGTCCCCCGCTAGCAGGAAGGCCGCCAGGGTAGCTAATTTGGGACGGGGCTCTTTTAGCTACCCTTGCCTGCCTGATGATTTTTCTCTCAACATGGGGTAGCTAAAAGAGCCCCGTCCCAAATTAGCTACCCCTTGAGGCTGGTGGCGACGATGGGGCTGCCGAGGGCTGCCTCGAAGCAATCTGCCATCGTTGGGTCGGCAAGCGTGTCGACTTGGTTGAGCATGATGCGGGCATTGTTGAGGTTCAGCATTCGCAGCTCGGCATTGAGCACCATGGCGACGCGCTCTGGGGTGGCAGCGTCGGTGGGCTCGCAGCCGCAGCGCTCGCAGAAGAGCTCGGGGCGGTGGGCAGCCTCGGCGACGGGCTTGCCCAGCCCCGAAGCGCCGACGACCCAGACAACGTTTGCCGTGGCGTCGGGAATTACCGGCTCCCAGGCGGCATGCGCCTTGAGCGGGAGTCGCTTGCTGCCATCTGCCTCGGCCAACACGTAGTCAAAGCGCTGCGCCAGCTCGTTGAGCGGCTCGGCGGGGGCGGAGAGCTTGCCTGTCTCCGGGTCCAAAACACCCGCCTGGCAGATACTTCCGCGGCTCATGCCAGCGCATGCCTCGCAAGTGCAGCCAGGAACATGCAGAGCTCCCGGCTTCCAAGGCGCGGCGCCCAGGCGACGGCTCGACCCGTCCCATGGCACGCCGGCGACGGGAAACATGTGCGTGGTGGTACAGAGGAGCACGCGGCCGCCGGCGCGCATAAGCTCAAGGCCGAGCGTCTTTAGTAGGGTCGACTTGCCGCCACTGCCGATAATTGCGGTAATGCCCGGCTCGATCTTGAGCGTGGAGGCAAGGTTTCCGCTCGTCGTTTCCATCTGTTCACCGCCGTATAATACTGTGATAATAAATAATCATCAGAGTAGAGGTCGAACCGCTTTTGCTCTGCTCAAACCGTAGCACAGGGAGGTGCCCCGGGAATGCTCGTTTATATTCGCGGTGCCGGCGATATCGCCACGGGCGTCGCCGCTCGCTTGGTGCGCGCTGGCGTGTCGGTCGTTATGGCCGATATCGCGGTTCCCACGTGCATCCGCCGCACAATCAGTTTTTGCGAGGCCATTCGCCTGGGCGAGGTCCAGGTCGAGGGCATTCGCGCCCGCTTGGCGCAGACGCCGGCAGAGGCGCTCGAGATTACCCAAGCGGGAGACGTCGCCGTTGTGGTGGACCCCCAGGCCAAGATGCTCGGCGAGCTGAAACCCGCTGCCGTGGTCGACGCGATTCTGGCTAAGCGCAACTTGGGCACCACGCGCGATATGGCTCCTGTCGTCATCGCCGTGGGGCCGGGCTTTACCGCGCCGGTCGATTGCGACGCCGTGGTCGAGACCATGCGCGGGCATTTTCTGGGCCGCGTCATCACCCAGGGTTCGCCCCAGCCCAACACGGGCGTGCCAGGCATTATCGCCGGCTATGGCAAAGAGCGCGTTATTCACAGCCCCGCCGCCGGCGTGTTTCGGTCCGACCGCGCAATCGGCGACATCGTGAGTGCCGGAAACGTGATTGGCTACGCGGGCGATACGCCCATGTGCACGCAGATCGATGGCTGTCTGCGCGGACTTTTGGCGAACGGCGTGCAGGTGACTGAGGGCTTTAAATGCGCCGATGTCGATCCGCGCGGCGATGCCAGCTATATCAACTACATTTCGGACAAGGCGACGTCGGTCGGCGGCGGCGTGCTCGAGGCACTCGCCATGCTCACCGATGTCTTTAGAGGATAGAAGGCGGCAATGGAAAAGCTCGATGTTGTGAATGCGGCGCTTGCCGCCCTGCGTGCTGGCGAGACGTGCGAGCTCGTGGTCGTGGCCGGTACGGCGGGGTCATCGCCGCGCGGTGTGGGCGCCTGGATGACTGTCTTTGCCGATGGCAGCCAGGCGGGCACCATCGGCGGCGGCAAGATTGAGCTCTTTGCGCTGGATGAGGCGCGCGAGCTCCTGAGCGCGGGACAGTCGCGTCTGGTCCGCTACACCATGGGCGGCGAGAACTCCGATACCGGCATGATCTGCGGCGGAGCCATCTGCCTGTGCTACCTGCATCTGGATGCGACTCAGGCGTCGTTGTTCCAGGAAATAGCCGACGTCTTGGCCTATCGGCGCATCGGCGACTTCGTCATCGACTTTGAGCCGTTTATCGCGAGCGCGCTCGAGGGCGATGTGGCCGAGTGCCATGGCAAGGAATCGCGCCACACCATTGCGGGCTGCCCCGGGCTTTCGCTGGTGGAGGAGGGGAGTAAGGTCACCTACACCAACGCCGCCTCCGAGATTCCCGTGGCTCACATCGAGACGCTCTGCCCCGAGGGCCTGACCTACATCTTTGGCTGTGGCCACGTGGGCGCTGCGACGGCGCGGGTGCTCACGGCGGCGGGCTTTGCCGTCGTGGCTTGCGACGACCGCCCCGGCACGCTGACCCCCGAATGGGTGCCCAACGTCTACGATCGTCGTCTGGTCGATTACAAGAACCTGAGCGAGCGGTGCCCCATCGGCCCGCGCGACCTGGTGGTCGTCGCCACGGCGGGTCACAAGTCCGATATCGACGTGGTGATTCAGGCCATGCGCGCCAAACCCGCCTATCTGGGCTGCCTGGGCTCGCGCCGCAAGACGGCCTTTGTGCGCGCCCGCCTGGAGCAGGAGGGCTTTACGCAGGAGCAAATCGACGAGTTGCACCTGCCGATTGGCGTTGCCATCGAGGCGGAGGACCCCGAGGAGATCGCCATCTCCATCGCCGCCGAGATGATCCACCTGCGCCGCACCAAACTCGTCCCCCGCAAGCGCTAATCGCATCCCCACCAATAAGTTGCGGTGAAATACGGATTGTTTAAGCCTGTTAGGCCGCCAAACAGTCCCTATTTCACCGCAACTGCTTTTCGGGGATCACTATGTGCGGGGGAGTTGTGGAGTTGTGCAGGCAGACGAGGTTTTTCTGGAAATACGCACCCAATGCGCGTATAGTACCGATTGTTTTGTCGGCTCCTGCTGCGTCGAGTCCAAACCGCGAAATGCCATGAGCGGCGCGGATGCAGCCAGGAGGCACGAGGACAACCCATCGTGGCCACGCCCCGTGCTTAAAACCCCAAGAAGGAGTGAACAATGGCAGAAGAGAAGTATGTGCCGCGTCTGAAGACCAAGTACAACAACGAGGTCAAGCAGCAGCTTCAGGACAAGTTCCAGTACGAGAACGTCATGATGATCCCCAAGTTTGAGAAGATCGTCGTGAACATGGGTGTCGGCGAGGCCGCTACCGATTCCAAGGCCATCGACGGTGCCGTGCGCGACCTGCGCGCCATCACCGGCCAGCAGCCGATGATCACCCGTGCCCGCAAGTCCATCGCTACCTTCCGCCTGCGCGCTGGTATGCCGATCGGCTGCAAGGTTACCCTGCGTGGCGACCGTATGTGGGAGTTCTTCGATCGTCTGACCTCCGTCGCGATTCCCCGTATCCGCGACTTCCGCGGCATCTCCGCCAAGAGCTTCGACGGCCGTGGTAACTTCTCCATGGGCGTCACCGAGCAGCTCATCTTCCCCGAGATCGACTTCGACTCCGTCGATCACCAGCGCGGTATGGACATCACTTTCGTGACCACCGCCAACACCGATGAGGAGGCCAAGGCCCTTCTGGACGCCTTCGGTTTCCCGTTCAAGAAATAGGTTCACCTGCCCTATAAGCGCCGTTCCCACAAGGGGGCGGCGCTTGGGGCGAACAATACTCTATGTGAGGAGGATATAAGTGGCTAAGACATCGATGATCGTCAAGTGCAATCGCAAGCAGAAGTTCTCTACTCGTGAGTACACGCGCTGCCAGCGCTGCGGCCGTCCGCACTCTGTGTACCGCAAGTTCGGCCTGTGCCGTGTCTGCTTCCGCGAGCTTGCACTCAAGGGCGAGCTTCCCGGCGTTAAGAAGGCCAGCTGGTAAGTCACTACCAGCGTTTCAAGCATCAGTTTGGAACAGGGAAAACGCGCTAAAAAGGCTTTGCCGTTAAGGGCGGCGAAGAACCAAGAGCACGTGTTCATCAAGAACGAAGGAGAATCTGTATGAACCTTACAGACCCGATCGCAGATATGCTTACGCGCATCCGTAACGCTAACTCTGTGAACAAGGCCACGGTCTCCATGCCGAGCAGCAAGAAGCTCGTCGAGATCGCTCGTGTTCTGCACGAGGAGGGCTACATCGAGGGCTACGATGTCGAGGACACCGTTCCCCAGAAGACTCTGCACATCACGCTTAAGTATGGTCCCAAGAAGGCTAAGGTCATCAACGGCATCCGCCGCATTTCCAAGCCGGGCCTGCGTAAGTACACCGGCGTTGCCGACATGCCCCGCGTCCGCGGTGGCCTTGGTACCGCCATTATTTCCACCAGCCATGGCGTCATGACCGACCGCGATGCTCGCAAGCACAACGTCGGCGGCGAGATCATCGCTTACGTCTGGTAATTCGCTCGGTAGGTAGAAGGAAAGGAGATCACCGTGTCTCGTATCGGTAATAAGCCTGTCCAGATTCCCGCCGGAGTCGAAGTGGCAGTCAACGGCAACAACGTTGTCGTCAAGGGCCCCAAGGGCCAGCTCGAGCTCGATGTCTTTGAGAAGCTCGCTATCAACGTCGAGGACAACGTCCTCACCGTTTCCCGTCCCGACGACGAGCGTGAGACCCGTGCCCGCCACGGCCTCACCCGCGCCCTCATCCACAACATGGTTGTTGGCGTTTCCGAGGGCTTCGAGAAGAAGCTCGAGCTCGCCGGCGTCGGTTACCGCGTGCAGCAGAAGGGCAAGAACCTCGAGTTCTCCCTGGGCTTCTCGCACCCCGTGATCGTCGAGGCTCCCGAGGGCATTACCTTCGAGGTTCCCGACAACACCCACGTGAACGTCAAGGGTATCAACAAGCAGCAGGTCGGTCAGATCGCCGCTGAGATCCGCGGCCATCGTCCTCCCGAGCCTTACAAGGGCAAGGGTATCCACTATGTTGGCGAGCACATCCGCCGCAAGCTGGGTAAGGCCGCCAAGTAGTCGTAACCGACTCACTCGCATAAGACCAGCACCCCGTCAGGTGCTGGCAAGATCAACCTTTTTAGGAGTTTACGTATGAACAAGCATAAGGCGAAGCTGGAAGGCCTCAAGCGTCGTCAGCGTCGTGTTCGCGGCAAGGTCTCGGGTACCTCCGAGCGTCCGCGTCTTCGCGTGACCCGTACTAACGCCAACATCTATGCCCAGATCATCGACGACAGCAAGGGCTCCAGCCTGACGCTCGTCTCTGCCTCGACCCTCGAGGCCGAGTTCAAGGGCACCCACACCTCGAACAAGGAGGCTGCGGAGAAGGTCGGTCAGCTCGTTGGCAAGCGCGCCATCGAGGCCGGCATCACCAAGGTCGCCTTCGATCGCGGTGGCCGTATCTACCATGGCCGCGTCAAGGCCCTCGCCGACGGTGCTCGTGCCGCCGGTCTCGAGTTCTAGGAGGTATGTAGCACATGGCTCGTAATCAGAAGCAGCAGCGCGAGGCCTCCGAGTTCGAGGAGCGCGTCGTTTACATCAACCGCGTGTCGAAGACCGTCAAGGGTGGTCGTCGCATGAGCCTCGTCGCTCTCGTCGTCGTTGGCGACGGCAAGGGCAACGTCGGCGTTGGCATGGGCAAGTCCGCTGAGGTGCCCATGGCCATCTCCAAGGCATCTCTCGATGCCAAGAAGAACATGTTCCACGTGCCGGTGACCGAGCAGGGCACCATCCCGCACGAGGTTCTCGGCCACTTTGGTGCCGGCCGCATCATTATCAAGCCCGCTGTCGAGGGTACCGGCGTTATCGCCGGCGGCGCTGTGCGTCCCCTCTTTGAGCTTGCTGGCATCAAGAACGTCCTGTCCAAGTCCCTCGGTACCGACAACGGCCTCAACATCATCAAGGCTGCCGTCGAGGGCCTCAAGGAGCTCTCCAGCCCTGAGGACGTCGCGGCTCGCCGTGGCCTGACGGTCTCCGAGATGTTCGTCGGTAAGGAGAACTAAGCATGGCTGACACCATCAAGATCAAGCAGGTCCGCAGTACCAACGGTTGCAAGCAGGACCAGGTCCGTACTGTCCGTGCCCTCGGTCTCCACAGGATCCGCGAGGTTCGCGAGATTGCTGACAACGAGTCCGTCCGCGGCATGATCTTCAAGGTCAAGCACCTTGTCGAGATTGTAGAGGAGTAGCAAATGCAGCTTCACGATCTTACTCCCGCGCCCGGTTCCATCAAGAACCGCAAGCGCGTCGGCCGTGGCAATTCTTCGGGTCACGGCACCACTTCTGGCCGCGGTCAGAAGGGCCAGGGTTCCCGCTCTGGCGGCACCAAGGGTGCCGGCTTCGAGGGTGGCCAGACTCCGCTGGCTATGCGCCTGCCCAAGCTTCCGGGCTTCCGTAACCCCCGTCGTATCGAGTACACCGCTGTTAACGTTGAGCGTCTCGAGCGTAAGTTCGAGGACGGCGCTGTGATCGACGGTGCCGCTCTTAAGGCCGCTCGCATCACCAAGAGCGAGTTCGAGCCCGTCAAGGTGCTCGGCAATGGTGAGCTCACCAAGAAGTTCACGGTCAAGGTCGACAAGGTCAGCGCTTCTGCGCAGGCCAAGATCGAGGCCGCCGGCGGAAAGGTCGAGCTGCCGTGCTAAATGGTCTTAAGAATGCTTTCCGCATCAAAGAATTGCGCGAAAAGATTCTTTTTACCATAGCTATGCTCGTCGTGTACCGCATTGGTGCGCACGTTCCTGTGCCCGGCATTCCCTTCCAGGGGATGCTGGGCCTTTTCTCGACCGATAACAATTCGGTCGCCGCAGGTGCTATGGCCCTCCTGAATCTTTTCTCTGGCGGCGCGTTGAGCTATGTGTCGGTGTTTTCGCTGGGCATCATGCCTTATATCACCAGCTCGATCATCCTCCAGATGCTCCAGGCCGTCGTGCCTTCCCTGCATGAGCTTGCCCGCGAGGGCGAGGTCGGTCAGACCAAGATTACGCAGTATTCGCGTTACCTCACCCTGGCTCTGGCAATCCTCAACTCCGTGGGTTACCTCTTCCTCTTTAAGAGCTTCGGCATCAGCTTCAATGGCGCCGGAGCTCCCGAGATCATCTTCGACCTCATGATCGTCGGTACGCTCACCGCGGGCGCCATGCTGATCATGTGGATTGGTGAGCTCATCACCCAGCGTGGTATCGGCAATGGCATGTCGCTGATCATCTTCGCGAACATCATGGCCGGTCTGCCGCAGGCTATCTTCTCCAGCACCGAGGGCAATGCCGGTGGCATCATCACCATGGTGATCATCTGCGCCATCATCCTGCTGGTTATCCCGCTGATTGTTTTCCTTGAGCGCGGCCAGCGCCGCATCCCGGTCTCCTACGCTAAGCGCGTCGTGGGCCGTCGCATGATGGGTGGCCAGACCACCTACCTGCCCATCAAGGTCAACACCGCGGGTGTCGTGCCGATCATCTTCGCTTCGGCGCTGCTGTACTTCCCGGCTCAGATTGCCGTGTTCTTCCCCGGCATCGGCTGGATTCAGGCAGTTGCCTCCGCGCTTTCGACCGGTTGGCTCAACTGGGTGCTTAACGTTGTCCTCATCGTGTTCTTCGCGTACTTCTACACCTCCATGGTGTTCAACCCCGATGACACGGCCGATAACCTTAAGAAGCAGGGCGGCTTTATTCCGGGCGTCCGTCCGGGTAGGGCTACCGCGGCCTACATCAAGAACGCGCTCAACAAGATCACGCTTCCCAGCGCTGTCTTTTTGGCGCTCATCGCCATCGTGCCTTCGATCATCTTCTCCTTCACGGGTAACCATCTGATCCAGGCATTTGGCGGCACGTCCATCCTCATCATGGTCGGCGTCGTGCTCGACACGGTCGATAAGCTCGAAGGCCAGATCAAGATGTATGATTACGATGGATTCTTTAAATAGGCTAGAGGAGGATTGCTCATGAACCTCGTATTGCTCGGAGCTCCGGGTGCCGGTAAGGGCACCGTCGCACAGGAACTCGTCGCCGAGTTTGGCGTCGCCCATATTTCCACGGGCGACCTGCTGCGTGCTGCCGTCAAGGGTGGCACCGAGCTTGGTATTCAGGCTAAGAAGTACATGGACGCTGGCGAGCTCGTTCCCGACCAGCTCGTGATCGACCTTGTCAAGGAGCGCCTTGCCGCCGATGACGCCCAGCAGGGCTTCATCCTCGACGGCTTCCCGCGCAACACCGCCCAGGCTGTGACGCTCGATTCCGAGCTTTCCGCCATGGGTCGCGAGATCGACTGTGCCCTACTGGTCGATGTGGCCCCCGAGGTCATTATCGATCGTCTGTCTTCGCGTCGCACTTGCCGCGCCTGCGGTTACACCGGCACCGCTGCCGATGCTACCTGCCCCAAGTGCGGTGGCGAGATGTATCAGCGCGACGACGACAAGCCCGAGACCATCAAGAACCGTCTCGACGTCTACGAGAAGTCCACGAGTCCGCTCGTCGACTACTATCGTGGCCAGGGTCTGCTCAAGTCGGTCAACGGTGACCAGGCTCGTGAGACCGTGTACGGGGATGTCAAAGAGGCTCTCGGTCTATGATCAAGATTAAGTCTGCAACGCAAATCGAGCAGATGAAGAAGGCAGGAGCGCTATCTAAGATGGCGCTCCGCCACGTTGGAGCCATGGTGCG
>DBFAHJ010000019.1:0-8185 GCA_048227095.1 Collinsella aerofaciens
GCGGTATCGCCACCGAGCGTGCCCGCCGGACGCGGTGCCGGGATCTCGCCCGTGCCGTGGCTAAAGACAAACTTGCCATCGGCCACGTCGCACAGGACGGTATCGCCCTCGCCCCACTCGCCGGCCAGAAGCTCCTCGGACAGCGGGTCCTCGATAAGCTTTTGAATAGCACGGCGCAGCGGACGCGCACCGTTGGTGAGGTCGGTGCCCTCGGCCACGATCTTGTCATAGGCCGCATCGGTGAGCTTGATGTTCATGCCGTTGGCAATCAAACGCTGACGCAGGTCGCCCACCAGCAGGTGCGCGATCTTGGTGAGATTCTCGCCCGAGAGCTTCTGGAACACCACAATGTCGTCGATACGGTTGAGCAGCTCGGGGCGGAACAGGCGCTTGAGCTCGCCCATCGCGCGACCACGGATCTCACTCGACGTGAGACCCTGCTCGCCGGTGGTGCCAAAGCCAACGCTCGCATCCTGCGCAATCTCGCGGGCGCCCACGTTGGACGTCATGATGATCACGGTATTACGGAAGTCGACCGTCTTGCCCTGGCTATCGGTCAGGCGGCCCTCCTCCAGCACCTGCAGCAGAATGTTGAAGATATCGGGGTGCGCCTTCTCGATCTCGTCGAACAGCACGACCGAGTACGGGTGGCGACGAACGGCCTTGGTGAGCTGGCCGCCCTCGTCGTGACCGACGTAACCCGGAGGGCTACCGATGAGCTTGGAGACCTCGAACTCGCTACCGAACTCGGACATGTCGAAGCTGATGAGTGCATCCTTGCTGCCAAAGAGGTACTCGGCGAGCGTCTTGGCGAGCTCGGTCTTGCCCGTGCCGGTGGGACCAAGGAAGATAAAGCTGCCGCCGGGGCGACGCGGATCCTTGAGCGGCGAGCGGCTGCGGCGCACGGCCTTGGCAACGGCCTCGACAGCCTCATCCTGACCGATGATGCGCGTCTTGAGCACGCTTTCGGCTTGCAGCAGGCGACGGCTCTCGCTCTCGGTAAGCGAGGACACCGGCACGCCCGAAGTCACGGACACGATATCGGCGATCTGGCTCACGTCGATGGTGAGCGGGCTGGCGTCGAGCTCGGCCGTCCAGGCGGCCTTGGCCTCGGCGAGCTCAATCTCGGCAGCTTTCTGCTGCTCGGTGATCTCGGCGGCCTTGTTCATATCGTCGCTCTCGGTGGCCTCCTGCGCGGCGGCCTTGAGCTCCTCTATGCGATGCTCGGCCTCACGCACCGGCTCGGGCGCGCGATTCGCGGCGATGCGAGCGCGGGCACCGGCCTCGTCGATGAGGTCGATGGCCTTATCGGGCAGGAAGCGATCCTGTATGTAGCGGTTGGAAAGGTTCGCGGCAGCCTCGATAGCACCCTGCGTATAGCGCACATGGTGGTGCTCCTCGTAGCGCGGCTTGAGCGCGGTCAGGATCTTGACCGTGTCCTCGACGCTCGGCTCCTCGACATCGATGGTCTGGAAGCGACGCTCGAAGGCCGGGTCCTTGGTGAGGTACTTGCGGAATTCCTCGGCCGTGGTGGCGCCGATAATCTGGAAGGCACCGCGCGCGAGCACGGGCTTGAGCATAGAGCTCGCGTCGATGGAGCCCTCAGCAGAACCGGCACCGATGATGGTGTGCATCTCGTCGATAAACAGGATGACGTCGTCGGCTTCGGTGGCCTCCTGGATCACGTTCTTGAGACGCTCCTCAAACTCACCGCGATACTTGGCGCCCGCCACGAGGCCCGGCAGGTCGAGCGTCCAGATGTTCTGGTTCATGAGGTTCTCGGGCACGTTGCCGGCAGCGATCTGCTGCGCCAGGCCCTCGACGATGGCCGTCTTGCCCACGCCGGGGTCGCCCAAGATAAGCGGGTTGTTCTTGGTGCGGCGCGAAAGGATCTCCATCATGCGCTGGACTTCCTTTTCGCGACCGATCACGGGGTCGAGCTCGCCGTCGCGGGCCTTCTGCGTAAGGTTGGTGGCGAACTGCTTAAGCGTGTCGGTGCCACTCCCCTTTTGCTGAGAGGCATCCGAGCCGCTAAAGAACGGCAGGCCCGCACCGGGACGCCCGGCACCGGCGCCGGCGAGCGGACGCTTCTTGTCCTGGTCCTTGGCAGTGAGTTTCTCGATAGCCTTTTTGATAGAGGCGGACGACACACCCAGGCGCATGAGGATGTCCATGGCCATGCCGTTGCCCTCTTCGACGATGCCGATCAGCAAGTGCTCGGTCGACACGTAGGTCTGGTTATTCTCACGCGCCACGCGGAATGAACGCTCCATAACGCTAATGACGAGCGGCGTAAAGGCGAGCTTAGCCGCCTCGGTCTCCTCACTGGGCTCGGGAACCGTGGTCTGGACCTCCTTGAGGGTGTCCATGATGTCGTCGTAGGAGATATCAAGCGAGCGCAGTGCCTCGGCGGCAATGCCCTCGTCCTCCTTGGCAAGCGCGAGCAGCAGGTGCTCGGTGCCCACCTTATTTGAATGAAGATCGAGCGCCTCCTGTTTGGCCATCGACATGACCTTGCGCGCTCGATCGGTAAATCTATCTAACATGCTCGTTTCCTTACATGAGTTCATCGAAATCAAAACGCCCGCCCGTCGGCGGCGCTTTTGTCTCTTTACCCACAGGTTGTCTATGTTAACAGCTGGAGGAATATCTATAAACCCGGCTCACATGAATGCAGGTTATGACCGCATCGCGGGACTCACCGCGCGATGCGCGACAGGCGCCCCGCAAGAGAAACCCTAGGCGTCTTTCACCACGTCGGGACTCGTCGCACGCGATGCGCGATAGGCATCGGCCTCCTTGGAGACGCGTTCGAGCAGCTCGGATGTATCGACGCCCTCGACTTGCGCGACCGTTTCCACCGTCTGCATGGCGACCGCCCTCAGGTACGCGCACGCGCTGTCCCCCAGCTGCTCGAGGTCTATCTCCTCGCCGCCCTCCCGGGCAAAGCCGACCGCCATCACAAAGTCCATGATGCCCGAGACCAGAAAGCCCACCGCAAAGCTCGAATCCGCCTTGAGCTCTTCTCCGTCGGGGTGGACGATCTCTCTCACGCGGTCGATGATGATCGTATGGATGCCCTGCACGACCTGCTCGGCGGCACCCGCCCTCATGGTGATGACGATGCGCCGCAGCAGGCAGCGGACGTCGCGCCGGTCGAACGCCGAAAGGTCGCCCTCGCTCGAAAAATGCCAGAGGGCATCGGTGATGAGCTCGTTATCCTGCAGCAGCTGGGCTATGGCGATGGCGACGAGTTCATCGAAATCGTGAAAATAGTAGTAAAACGTTCCGCGATTGCACTGGGCGGCGCGGGTCACCTCGCCAACCGACAGCTCGAAGATGCTGTTGTTCTCGATGAGCTCCCAAAACGCCTCGATGATACGGGTGCGTGCATCGGGCGCATCGGCGTCCTTACGCGGTCTCGCCATGCGCCTCACCGCACCCCTGCGCCTTGGCGTTCATGATGAGCATCTGAAGACGGTTCTCCACGTTGGCGAAGCTCACGTCGGGATCGTAGTCGAGCGGCAGGAACTGCGCCGTGGGATACTGCTCCTTGAGCGCATGGATGAGCCCGCGCCCCACGACATGGTTGGGCAGACACCCGAACGGCTGCAGGATCACGAAGTTGCGGCAGCCGCGCTTGGCGTGCTCGAGGATCTCCGCCGGAATCAGCACGCCCTCGCCCGCATCGAACGTATGGTGCAGGATCTTATCGCTCGCGCGCACGAGCTCGGGCATGCGCGTCGGCGGCTCGTAGAGCGGGCTCGCCGCGCCCAGGCGGTCGCAACGGTCGTGCGCGAGCTCGAACAGGTTGTCCGCCGTGGCGTACCAGGCCTTTTCGGGCAGCGACAGGTCGACGTGGAACTCGCGCGACTGCGCATGCTTGTAGAAATAGGTCTTGCGGATCACGTCGGTCATGCGCGCCTCGATGACCTCGAGCCCGTTGTCCTCGAGGTAGCGCTCGATCTCGTGGTTGGCGCCGAGATGGAAATTGAGCAGGTACTCGCCCACGATGAGAACGGTCGGATGCGGGTTCGAGCGGTCGTACGGAACGGCGTCCATGATCGCAAGCGCGCGTTTGAAGCCCGTCGCCTGGCCTCTCAGCCCGGAGCGCTCCATGCCCTCGATAACCTCATCGAGCGCGCGGTCGAACGCAGCGTCCGCCGCGCCCTTCTCGAGCTCGTAGGGACGGATGCGCCTAAGCATGGCCTCGAGGGTATCGATCATGGGAAGACCGTAGGCGATCTGGATGCTCGGGCCAAGGCCGAGCTTGAAGCCCGGATGCGCATTGTGGGCATCGACGTCGTCGTTGGTGAGCACCGGGACATAGTCGTATCCCGCGTCGTCGAGCGCGCGGCGCAGCAGGGGCATGTAGTGCGTCAGGCGGCAGTCGCCGATATACTTGCCAGTCACCACGGCGACGTCGTGCGGGTCGTACTTACCGCTCTCGAGTGCCGCGAGCGCCTCGCCGATCACGATTTGCGCGGGGAAGCAGATGTCGTTGTGCACATAGCGTTTGCCCAGGCGGATGGCATCCTCGCGCCCGATATCAAGGGCCTCGGCGCGCACGCCCTGATTGCGCATCGCCGCGGTCATGAGCCTGCAGAACGCATGGGAGGTGTTGGGGACCAGCGCGATCTTGTCGTGCCGGTCGCGCTTGGTGTACTTGACCTTATACGGGTCGTCGAGCGGATGGACCGCGTGCACCCGGGCGCCCTCGGCACGCTCCTCCGCGCGACGACGGTTGACCGACTCGATAAACGAACGCACGCGAATGCCCATGGGACCGGCGACGTCGCTCTCATCGAGCTTGATCATCATCGGAACCTTGGAGCCCATCTCGCCCATCATGCGCGCGATCTCGTCGGTGAGATACGCATCGTGGCCGCAGCCGAAGCTGCCCATCTGCACGAGCTCGAGCTCGGGCGTCGATGCGACGATGACCGCGCACGACAGCATGCGCGCATGGTAGTTGTTCACGATGTCGATGCGGCTGTTGGAAAGATCGACGTTGTAGACCCCCGGCACCGCATCGGGCGTCAGCACGGGGATGCCGCGCTCAGAGAAGAGCTTGGGCAGCCCGTGGTTGACCAGCGGGTCGTTGTGGTACGGGCGCGAAGCGATCACCACCGCGTAGCCGCCGTCCTCGCGCACGTTCTCGAGCACCTGCCTGCCGCGCAGCTGCAGCTGGTTCTCAAACGTCTGCTGCGCGCGGTCCGCCTGCTCGGTCGCCTTGGCAACCAGGTCGGCATCGATATCGAAGGTCTCCTTGCACCACGCCTTGAGCTGGCGGTTTCGGTCGCCCTCGTCGTACCAGTGGAACAGCGGCGTATCGAACGGAACGCCGAAACGCTCCTCCGGGTTATCGGAATTGCGCATCACGTAGGGGTATCCCTTTACGACGGCGCACATCCACTCGCTGGTAGAGGCGGTGTTTTCGGTGGGCACCGTCGTGATGATGGGCATGAAGATGCGGTCGACGCCGGCGTCGACGAGATTGCGGATGTGCCCGTGGACGAGCTTGGCCGGGAAGCACACGGTGTCGGATGTGACGTGCGCCAGACCGCGCTCGTACATCGCCTTGGTGCTGCGTCCCGAGACGCGCACCTTAAAGCCGAGCGTGCTGAAGAACGTCGACCAGAACGGCATGGTGTCCCAGAACTCGAGCACACGGGGAATGCCGATCGTGACATCGCGCCCCCCGCAGACGGGAACCGTGGGGTACGACTCGAACAGCAGCTTCTCGCGGTCGACAAAGAGATTGGGGGCAGCCGCGGTCCGGTCGCGCCCCGTGCCGGGTGCCTGTGCCTCGCAAGTACCCTGCGGACGCAGCTCCTCCGCCGCGGGAACCTCGCGCACGAGCTCATCCCATGAGATGGCGCCGCCGCGCGGGCAGCGATTGCCCGTGACGTAAAGCGAGCCGTCGCCAAATGCCACGACCGCGCGCTGGCAGCGGTTGTTGCACCGACGGCAGGTAACGCCGCCGAACTCGCGATGCTCGAAGCGCTCCACGGCATCGAGCCCGATAAACGACGTGCCGGCGTCGCCCTTGCGGCATTCCTCGCGCGCGAGCAGGGCGATACCGATAGCGCCCATCAGCCCCGGGTGGGGCGCACGCGTGACGGGTTTGCCCAGATACTGCTCGAATGCGCGCAGCACCGCGTCGTTTCGGAACGTGCCGCCCTGGACGACGACTTTGTCGCCCAGACGGTTGAGATTTGAAACGCGAATGACCTTGGTGAACACGTTCTCGATAATCGAACGGCAGAGACCGGCCATGATGTCGCCCGGACCCTTACCGCGCCGCTGCTCGGAAACGACGCTGCTGTTCATGAACACCGTGCAGCGGCTGCCGAGAACGGCGGGGGCTTTGGACGAAAATGCCTCGGTCGCGATATCCTCAACGGCTATTCCGAGGTTTTTGGCAAAACCCTCGAGGAACGAGCCGCAGCCCGCAGAGCACGCCTCGTTGACGACGATATCGGTCAGCACGCCGTGGTTGAGCCAGATGGCCTTCATATCCTGTCCGCCGATGTCGAGCACGAAGGTCGCATCGGGAACGCATGTGCACGCGGCGCGGGCGTGCGCGACCGTCTCGACCGTATGGTAGTCGGCGTGGAACGCGCGCGCGAAAAGCTCCTCGCCGTATCCCGTGGTGCCCACGGCATCGATCGCAAGCGTGACTCCCGCTGTCTCCCAGCGGTTCTTCAAGCTGACAAGACCCTGTTGGGCGACGTCGAGCGGTCTGCCGTTATTAGACGCGTAGAACGAATCGACAAGCTCACCCGCCTCATCGACCAGGGCGAACTTGGTCGTCGTGCTCCCCGAATCGATACCGAGCGCCACACGCACCGTCTCTCCGGGCGCATACGCATCCGGACCCTTTGCCGGCGTCTCTTTGCCATGGCGTGCCGTAAAATCCGCCTGCTCGGCAGGTGTGGCAAAAAAGGGCTGGGCAAGACGTCCCTCCCCGCTTGCGGGCGCGACCGTCTCGAGCTTATCCAGCCGGACAAAAGCGTCGGGAAGGTCGATCGGTTGGGACGATGCGAACATGTCGGTCAGCGACAGGGCGGCACCGCGCGCGACCATGATCTGCGGATCGCGCGGGACGATAACCTGATCGTCCGATAGATTCAGTTGCTCCCGGAACACGCGGACCAGCGTGGGGTTGTAGGCGAGCGTACCGCCCTCGAAGATTACCGGCGGCTCGATGTCGATACCCTGGGCCAGACCGCCGATCGTTTGGCGGGCGACCGCGTGAAGCGCCGAAAGCGCCAGGTCGGTGGTAGGAATGCCCTCGTTGAGCAGCGGCTGGATATCGGTCTTTGCGTACACGCCGCAGCGGCCCGAGACCTCGTGGACGGTCGTTCCCCGGCTTGCGAGCTGCTCGAACTCGCCCGATTCGGTGCCGACCCCCATGAGCTTTGCCATCTCGTCGATAAATGCACCGGTACCGCCTGCGCACGAGCCGTTCATGCGCATGTCGGCAACCTCGATGTCTCCCTTATCGTTGGTGCGGAAGAAGATCATCTTGGCGTCTTGGCCGCCCAGCTCGATGGCGCAGCGCGTCTGCGGATAGAACCTGCTGATCGCGAGCGCGTTGGCGACCACCTCCTGAACGTACGAGGCGCCCAGCGCGGTCGCGATATCGCGCGCACCCGAGCCGGTCACCGCAACGCGCAGCGACTCATGGGGAAAGCGCTCGGCGAGCTCGCCGAGCATGGCGCGCACGCTCGCTGTCTGACACGCCCCGTGGCGGCGATATCCCCACCACGCCTCGGTCATATCCTCGTGCATCGCGTAAACTTTGGTCGTCGTCGACCCTACGTCCAGTCCTACTAGCAACGCCATAATGCTCCGTCTCTCGCATTTTTCCTGCTAGAGATATACCACTCTACGTAATACAACAGACTGTTGTATTTAAACTCCGTATAAAAAGCGGCTGCCGAAACGCTTCAGCAGCCGCCGAATGCACCAACAGATTGTTCTGCGCGCTAGCACGTCGGGCAACGGAGCAGCACGGGCCCTCCGGTCACGCGCACCGCTCACGCCCGCGATGTCGCCGAGAGAGCTATCCACGCTTAGGGCTCCAACCAAGCAAGTCGCCCGCGCTCAGCAGATCCCTAAGCGAGCTACTCGCACTCAGGAGCCATAGCCTGCTCCAAGAGCTCGGCATGCTCCTCCT
>DBFAHJ010000020.1:0-6099 GCA_048227095.1 Collinsella aerofaciens
CCTGTTTGACGCCGTCGAGCGCTGTTCCGACCTGCTGATTCGTCGCGGCGGACATGCCGGTGCGGTGGGTGTGACCATCGAGGCATCCAAGCTCGATGAATTCCGTCGTCGCCTTTCCGCCGTGCTATCGGAGATTCCCGCCGAGGACTTTGAAGACATCGACGAGGTTGCCGCCACGGTCGACCTTTCCGAATTGAATATCGAGACCATCGAGCAGATTTCCCGCCTTGAGCCGTTTGGCCAGGGTAATAAGGTGCCGCTGCTGGCTGCCGAGGGCGTGACGATGTGTGATCGCGCCGTGGTGGGTAAGACCGGCGAGCACATGCGCTTTGTGGCGACCGATGGCGCCGCGAGTGTGCCGGCTATTATGTTCCGCGTGCCGCAAATCGATAAGCTCATCAACTGCGATAGCGCTGTCGACTTGGTGTTCGAGGCCGTTGCCGAGCATTGGCAGGGTCGTGTGAAGTCCAAGCTCATGGTCAAGGATGTTCTGGTCCGCGATACCACGCTGCCCAGCGTCGACGATCCGGCATGCGAGCTTCGTCGTGGCGTGCAGCCGGCAGACTCCGATCTGCGCCTGGAGTCGCGCAAGCGCGAGACGCTCGCCCAGCTTTCCTATACCGAGCTCACGCGCTCGCTTATCCATAGCTTTATCGGATCGAACCAGCCGCACCGCGCGCAGGTTGAGGCGCTCGACGCCTTGGCCGATCACCAGAGCGTTTTGGCGGTTATGGGAACGGGCCGCGGCAAGTCGCTCATCTTCCATGTGCATGCCGCGCGTGAGGCGGTGCTTCGCGGACGTGCGAGCATCTTTGTCTATCCGCTGCGTGCGCTTGTTGCCGACCAGGCCTATCACCTCTCGTCGACGATGGCCGCGCTCGGCATTGGCGTTGGCGTGCTGACCGGCGAAACCGTGGAGGCCGCACGCGATGACGTGTTCGCCGGCCTAGCTTCGGGCCGCACCGGTATCGTGCTCACGACGCCCGAGTTCCTGTCTATCCACCGTGACCGCTTCGCGCGTTCGGGCCGCATCGGCTTTGTCGTTATCGATGAGGCGCACCACGCCGGCCTTGCCAAGGGCGGCGACCGCAGCGCCTATCTTGACATGCCCGATATCCTCAAGGCCCTGGGTGACCCGGTCGTTATGGCTGCGACGGCCACCGCGACGGCTCCGGTCGTGGCCGAGCTTGCCCGCATGTTGCCGATCACTCGCACGGTGGTCGACGAGACGGTGCGCGAGAACTTGCAGCTCGAGGATGACCGAGATCTTGCGAGCCGCGAGAACCGCCTGGTGTCAATCGTGGCTACGGGGGAGAAGACCGTCATCTACGTCAACTCGCGTGATCAGTCCGTGGCGCTTGCCAAGACACTGCGCAAGCGGGTGCCCGATTGCGCGACCCGCATCGCGTTCTATAACGCGGGGCTTGCGCGCTCCGATCGTCGCCGTGTTGAGGAAGCGTTTCGTGACGGAAGCCTCAGCTGCATCGTTTCGACCTCTGCCTTTGGTGAGGGCGTCAACCTGCCCGATATTCGCCATGTCGTGCTCTACCACATGCCGTTTGGCAGCATTGAATTTAACCAGATGAGCGGACGCGCCGGTCGCGACGGCCAACCTGCCGTGATTCACTTGCTCTATTCGTCGCGTGACGCTCGCATTAACGAGCGCCTGCTCGACTGCTACGCGCCCGAGCGCGATGAACTCGTCACGCTCTATCGAGCGCTGCAGACTATGTGGCGCTCCAACCGCGGCAAGACCGGAGACGACTCGTTTAGCGCGAGCGATATCGACATCGCGCAGATGTGCCTTGCCATCGATGCCCGCACGCCGGTCGACGAGCGCTCGGTGGAAAGCGGCCTGGGAATCTTCGAAGAGCTTGGTTTCTGTCGCGTTTCGGGGTTTGACGACACCCGTCGCATCGCGATGGCCGAAAACCCCGGCCGTGTGCAATTGAGCAGGTCAATTCGCTATTTGGAGGGCTTGCGCTCGCGCATGGAGTTCTCGGCTTTCCGGAGCTGGGCACTCGATTCGTGCGCTTCTGATATGCTAGCCAAAGTTAACCGCCCGATCGTACCGCGGGCCTAGGGGAAGGGGACCTCGATGGATGCCGCAGCCCGTACCGCCCATGATTCCACCCTCCAGCCGTTTTCGGAGATGGAGCACTATAAGCATGCCGATGAGCTGCCGCCCGAGATTATGGCGGACAGCTACGACAAGCTGGAGCGCCTGTGCCTCAAATATATGAATGAGGAGGACTTCTCTAAGGTGGAGCAGGCCTATTGCTTTGCCGCCGAGAAGCACTGCAACCAAAAGCGCCGCTCGGGCGAGATGTACATTAACCATCCCGTCGAGGTGGCCATCATTTTGGCCGATCTCAAGATGGACTGCGATGTGGTGTGCGCCGCGCTGCTGCACGATACCGTCGAGGATACCGAGACCTCGCTTGCCGATGTGTCCGGCCTGTTTGGCGATACGGTAGCCGAGCTCGTCGATGGCGTGACCAAGCTCACCAACATCGAAGTCGACAGCATGGACGAGAAGCAGGCCCTCACGCTGCGCAAGATGTTCCTCGCCATGTCCAAGGACATCCGCGTCATTATCGTTAAGCTTGCCGACCGCCTGCATAACATGCGTACGCTGGCGGCCCTTCGCGAGGACCGTCGCCTGTTTAAGGCTCGCGAGACCATGGACGTGTATGCGCCCCTGGCCGACCGTCTGGGCATGAGCTCTATTAAGTGGGAGCTCGAGGACCTGTCCTTCTTCTAC
Organism: Collinsella aerofaciens; assembly: GCA_048227095.1. Classification (GTDB taxonomy): domain Bacteria; phylum Actinomycetota; class Coriobacteriia; order Coriobacteriales; family Coriobacteriaceae; genus Collinsella; species Collinsella aerofaciens_CF. Next base: position 2,765 of record DBFAHJ010000020.1, read on the forward strand.
CTGGAGCCCGATGCCTACCAGCGCATTGCGCGCATGGTGGCTGAGTCGCGCGAGGTTCGCGAGCGCTATCTGGCTGAGACTATCAAGACGCTCACCGACGAGCTCAACCGCATTGGCCTGGAGGGCTTCCAGATCAATGGCCGTTCCAAGCACTATTGGTCCATCTACCAAAAGATGAAGCGCAAGGGCAAGGAATTCTCCGAGATCTACGACCTGGTGGCACTGCGTGTCATCACGCATTCGGTGCGCGATTGCTACTCCACGCTCGGCGCGGTGCATACGCTGTGGCACCCCATGCCCGGTCGCTTCAAAGACTATATCGCCATGCCCAAGGTCAACAACTACCAGTCGCTCCATACGACGGTTATCGGCCCCACGGCCCGCCCGCTCGAGATTCAGATTCGAACCTACGAGATGCATGAGCAGGCCGAGTACGGCATTGCCGCCCACTGGCTCTATAAGAAGTCGGGCGGATCGTCTGCGTCTAAGACCAATGATGCCCAGCGTCTGGACGACCAGATTAACTGGCTCAAACATTCGCTCGATTGGGCAGCGTCTGACGAGATTACGGACGCCAAGGAATACCTGCACTCGCTGAAGGTCGATCTGTTCGACCAGGAGATCTTTGTCTTTACACCCAAGGGCGAGGTCATGGCGCTTCGTGCCGGCTCTACACCGCTCGACTTTGCCTACGCCGTTCACACCGAGGTGGGAAACCATTGCGTCGGCGCCAAAATCAACGGTGCGGTGGCTCCGCTCACGCACGAGATTAAGACGGGTGACCGTGTCGAGATCCTGACCAACAAGAGTTCCAAGCCGTCGCGTGATTGGCTCAAGATCGTTAAGACACCTTCCGCCAAGTCAAAGATCCGCCGTTACTTCGCCGCCGCGACCAAAGACGATGACGCTGCTGCCGGCCGCGATATACTGGCCAAGGACCTGCGCAAGCGCGGGTATGGCATCTCTACGCCGCGATCCACGCGTGCGCTCAACGCCGTGGCGGAGCAGTTTAACTACAAGCAGCTCGAGGACCTGTTTGCCGCCGTCGGCGCCGGCAAGGTTGCCCCGCGCGCTGTGGGTAACAAGGTCGAGCAAATCTTGGACCCCAAGCCCGAGGAGCAGCTCACCAAGACCGAAGCCATTGCCGAGATCGTCAAGCAGCCTGCCCGCGGCTCCAACCGGAAGCCGCAAAAGCGCGGCAAGAGCGCCAGCAACGGCATTATCGTCAAGGGCGAGAGCAACAGCGGTCTGCTGGTCCGTCTGGCGCATTGCTGCAATCCGGTGACGGGCGATGACATCGTCGGCTTCATCACGCGCGGCCGTGGCGTTTCGGTGCATCGCGCCAACTGCCCCAACGTCAAGGGTCTTATGGAACATCCCGAGCGCATGATCGATGTGGAGTGGGACGGCGCTGCCGACACCCTCTTCCAGGTCGAGATCGTGGTCGAGTGCCTGGACCGCATGGGCCTGCTCAAGGATGTCACCATTGCCATTGGCGATGCGGGCGGCAATATCCTTTCTGCCGCCACGTCGACCAACCGCGAGGGTATTGCAACCCTGCGCTTTATGGTCGAGATCTCGGACGCGAGCGGTCTGGATCCGCTGCTGGCTTCCATCAGCAGTGTCGATTCGGTCTACGACGCTCGCCGTCTTATGCCCGGCGAAGGCGGAGCTCAGCTCAAGCGCCGTGTGTAGGTGCGAGAGCCTCTCAGCATCATAGATATCGGTTACGTTCGAGGCATCGTTTGGTGCCTCGAACGTATTTTAGAAGGAGGGTATGCGCATGGGCGATATGACTTTGGACCTGACACCCCGAGGTGCAGCTTCGATTGAGGCACTCGTCAACGGCCCGATTCAGACCAACAGTTACGCCGTGATTTCGAATGACGAGTGCTTAATCGTCGATCCGGCGTGGGAGGGCGAGCGTCTTGTGGAGCATATCCGCACCGCGCATCCCGAAGTTCGCGTACTCGGCTCTGTCTGCACGCACGGTCATGCCGACCATGTTGGCGGGGTCGCCGGGGTTCGAGCTGTCGTTGGCGACAGCGCACTATATGAGTTGTGCGCTAAGGACGTGACGGTGCCTCGCGCAAATATCGAGGAGCAGCGCGCCATGTGGGGTATTGAGACGCCCGATCCGGGCGAGCCGACGCGGCTGCTTGCCGAGGGCGATACGATTGAATTGGGCGATATCTGCCTGCAGGTGATCGAGACGCCGGGGCATACGCCGGGCGGCATCGTCCTGTTCGCCGCGACCGAGCAGGGGAACATCGCCTTTGTGGGCGACACGCTTTTCCCGGGCAGCCACGGTCGTACCGATCTTTCCGGCGGTGACGAGGCGGCGATTATGCGCTCGCTCTCCAAACTTGCCAAGACGCTTCCGCCCGATACCGTTTGCTTGACGGGCCATGGCGATTCGACCACGATGGCGCGCGAACTTATGCAGAATCCGTTTATGCAGATGTAGGCTCGAAGCCGTCTTTCGAATCACGAAGACCGCTCAATCGTCAAGCTATTTTCCCCAACGGGTCGATTCCGTAGGGCAAACGGTCAAAAAAAGTCTGTTTGGACGATATTCGTGAACAAACGAACGTTTATGCTCGGGTACGCCGTGGTAAAATCTCAGGCGTTATCGGAGCAACCTTACAGGAGGTTTCTTTTATGCTCGTCAACGCAGCAGACATGCTCAAGAAGGCCGAGGCCGGCAAGTACGCTCTCGGTGCCTTCAACACCAACAACCTCGAGTGGACCCTGGCTATTCTCCAGGCCGCCGAGGAGGCCAAGTCTCCGCTGATCCTTCAGTGCACCGCTGGTGCCGCTAAGTGGATGGGCGGTTTCAAGGTCTGCGCCGACATGGTCAAGGCTGCCGTCGAGGCCACGGGCGTTACCGTTCCCGTCGCCCTTCACCTCGATCACGGTTCTTACGAGGACTGCTTCAAGTGCATCGAGGCCGGCTTCACGTCCATCATGTATGACGGCTCTCACGAGGAGACCTTCCAGCTTAACCTCGACCGCACCAAGGAGCTCGTTGAGCTTGCCCACTCCAAGGGCATGTCCATCGAGGCCGAGGTCGGCGGCATCGGCGGCACCGAGGACGGCGTGACCTCCAACGGCGAGCTCGCTGACCCCGCTGAGTGCAAGCAGATTGCTGACCTGGGCGTCGACTTCCTCGCCTGCGGTATCGGCAACATCCACGGCGTGTATCCCGCCGACTGGGCTGGCCTTTCCTTCGAGCGTCTGGGCGAGATCAAGGCTCAGACCGGCGACCTGCCCCTCGTTCTGCACGGTGGTACCGGCATCCCCGAGGATCAGATCAAGAAGGCCATCTCCCTGGG
>DBFAHJ010000021.1:0-25087 GCA_048227095.1 Collinsella aerofaciens
GCCCTGCTCATGCTCAGGTGCGGCGACTGCCAGCCCCAGCTCCCGGGTCGCCCGGTGAAGGCGAGGAAGAAGGGCGTGAAGGGAGCGAAGAGCGTTGCTGCCTAGGCTAGCCCCTTGTCACACAAACTACCGAAGCCTCGAATTTCTCTATCGATGCCATCATCAAAAAGGCGTCCGGCGACGACGGCACCAAGCGCACGCTGCGCACCTATGCGCACCGCGCTAAGGTGGACATTGCGTCCTACTGTGAGGGCAAGCAGCCCAAGGCGGATGACGAGGTGGCCATCGACCGTGTCTTTGCCACCAATAACAACCTGTCCGTGGGCGATAAAGTCGAGCTCGAGGGCCGAACCTACACCATTTGCGGCATCATGACCCAGCCCGATAGCCAGGCGCTGTTCCTCAACAATTCGGACTTTACGGTGAACACCATCACGTACGGCGTAGCCGAGGTCACCGATGGCGGCTTTGCCGCGCTCGAGGATGCCGGCGGCGCGCCTGCCTACACCTACTCCTTCACCTTTGCCGATCGCGACCTCTCCGCTGCAGACCGTACCGATGCCGAACAGGATATGGTCGAGGCGCTGACCGACGCCGACGCGCGCGTGGACGATCTGATCGACGCCGATTCCAACCAGGGCATTGGCTACGCGCGCGACGACGTAGACGGCGACTCCATGATGTGGATGACGCTGCTCGACATCATCATCGTAATCATGGCGTTTGTCTTTGTGGTCCTTACCGATGCCACCATCGAGGAGGAGAGCGCCATCATCGGCACGCTGCTCGCCAGCGGCTATCGTCGACGCGAGATCGTGCTGCACTACCTTGCGCTTCCCGCCATCGTGGGCGTGGTCGCGGCGCTTTTGGGCACTGCGCTCGGCATAGCGTTCTTTACCGAGCCCATGCGCAGCCTCTATTACGGTTCGTACAGCCTGCCGCCCTTCCAGGTGTACTGGAGCTGGGAGATCTTTGTGAAGTGCGCCGTGGTTCCCGCCGTCGCGCTCATCCTCATCACGCTGGTGGGCCTGCTTCGCAAGATGGGGAAGACCCCGCTGCAGTTCCTTCGTCACGAGGCGAGCGGCAAATCGGGCACCAAGCGCGGCCTGCAGCTGCCGGAGCGCATGGGTTTTGTTTCCCGCTTCCGCCTGCGTATCTTCCTGCGCAACCTGGGCAACTTCGCCACGCTCTTCGTGGGCATTGCATTTGCCTCGCTGCTGCTGCTCTTTGGCCTGGCGATTCTGCCCACGATGACGCACTACGCGGACAACCTCGAGACGGGCCTGGTCGCCGAGTACCAGTACACGCTCAAGGCTCCGCTGGAGCTCGAGGGCACTGCCGAGGAGCGTGGGCAGTGGTCAGCACTCGAGCGCTTGCAGTCGGTTGACGGCGCGCTGCTTTCTGCCGCTCAGGATGCCGATGACGAGCTTGACGACGCGGCCGATACAGCGCAGGCGGCAGCCGATGCTGCGACCGCATCTCCGTCTGCCGAGAGCCTGGCCGTAGCGCAGGATGCGTTTGCCAAGGTCCAGGACAAGAAGGATGTGCTCTACGCGCGCCTTGACGATCTTGCCGATGCCCTCGGCTGCAACCGCGATGAGGCTATCGACCTGATCGACAAAGCCTCCAAGATTGACACTGACAACGACGATATTCACCCGGTCAATACGACCGACAACGGCGCGGGCGCAATCGCGCAGGCCGAGAAATATGCCGTTTACCAGCTGCAATACGACCGCGGTGATGGTAATGGTCAGGAGACGATTTCCGTCTACGGCATCTCGCCCGATTCGCGCTATTGGAAAGACCTCAACGTCGGCGATGGGCGCGTCGTCTTTGGCGGCGGTCTGCTCGACAAGTTTGGCTGGAGCGAGGGTCAGAAGGTCACGCTCGGCGACAAGTACGAGGGTGAGCATTATTCCCTTGAGTACGCGGGCAAGGATTGTGCCTGGGGCTCCAAGTCGGACATGAATATCTATATGAGTATCGAAGACTTTAACGAGCTGTTCGACAACGACGCCGCCTACTTTAACGGCTATGTGAGCGACGAGAAGCTCGACCTCGATGCGCGTTACTTTGCCGGCGACACCACACCCGACGACATGCGCGCCGTGGGCGATCAGTTCATCGGCATGATGAGCAAAATGATCGGCATGATGGTCGGGCTTGCGGTGTTTATCTTCCTGCTGTTTATGTACCTGCTGACCAAGGCTGTGATCGACCATAGCGCCCGTTCGATCAGCTACATGAAAGTCTTTGGCTATCGCGATAGCGAGATCTCGCATCTGTACATCCGCTCGATCACACTGTGCGTGGTGGTGTCGCTCGTGCTAAGCCTGCCGGTCATTATTGGCTCGCTCACGGCCATCTTCCGCTCGATGCTCCTCGCCTACAACGGCAATATCGAGATCTACGTGCCCGCTTGGTCCATGGCGGCGTGCGTGGGCATTGGCTTTGCGACCTACCTGGTCGTGGCGCTGCTACACACGCGTTCTATCAAGCGCGTCAGTCTGGCCGAAGCCCTCAAAGTCCAAGAGTAGTCATCGGGGACGTTTCTAAAAGACTAGTCGCTGGGGACATTCTTTCGCCGCCCGGCAGGAAAGGGACGTCCCCAACGACTAGGTTTCGCGCTTGACTTTGACCCTACTTCAGCGGGTACCATCCTCTTATGTCTGTAACGCCATATAGACCGAGGGGATAGATCTATGACCGCAACTGCACCCGCAGCACCCGCTAAGGTGTACTTCACCAACCTGCGCACGCATGCTCGCGAGAGCCAGCTCGACAAGCTCAAGCGCCTCATCCGTCACGCCGGAATTGAGCAGATCGACTTTGAGAACAAGTTCGTCGCCATCAAGATTCACTTTGGCGAGTTGGGCAACCTGAGCTTTTTGCGCCCCAACTACGCTCGCGCCGTCGCGGATGTCGTGAAGGAGCTGGGCGGCAAGCCCTTCCTCACCGACTGCAACACGCTCTATGTGGGTAGCCGCAAAAACGCGCTCGAGCACATCGACACCGCCTACCAGAACGGTTTTACTCCGTATGCCACGGGTTGCCAGATCATCATCGCCGACGGTCTCAAGGGCACCGACGAGGCGCTCGTCCCGGTCGAGGGCGGCGAGTACGTGCGCGAGGCCAAGATCGGTCAGGCACTCATGGATGCCGATATCGTGATTAGCCTCACCCACTTTAAGGGCCATGAGCAGGCCGGCTTTGGCGGCGCCATGAAGAATCTGGGCATGGGTGGCGGCAGCCGTGCCGGCAAGATGGAGCAGCATGCCGCCGGCAAGCCGAACGTCGCGACCGAGCACTGCGTTGGCTGCCGTGCCTGCGAAAAGATCTGTGCGCACAACGCCATCTCGTTTGACGATACCCGCGAGCGCGAGCTTGCCAACGGCAACACCCGCACGGTGCACGTGGCCGCCATCGACCACGATCGCTGCGTGGGTTGCGGACGCTGCATTGCGGCATGCAACCAGGACTGCATCAAGCCCGGCTATGACGCTGCGGCCGACGTGCTCAACTGCAAGATCGCCGAGTACACCAAGGCCGTCGTCGACGGCCGCCCGAGCTTCCACATCTCGCTTGCCATGGATATCAGCCCCAACTGTGATTGCCATCCCGAAAACGACACGCCTATCGTCAACGATATCGGCATGTTCGCGAGCTTCGACCCGGTCGCCATCGACCAGGCCTGTGCCGATGCCGTCATGGCGTCCGAGCCGCTGCCCAACACCGAGCTCACCGATAGCGCGGCTAAGATGGAGCACAACCACGAGCATCTGGAGGGCGAGCAGGCCAAGGACCCCTTCTGCATCACGCATCCCGACACCGACTGGCGCGCCTGTATCGCACACGCCGAGAAGATCGGCCTGGGCACGAGCAAGTACGAGCTCATCGAGGTCAAGTAGCGCCTAGTTATTGGACAAATGAAGCGCTTTTCTGGCGCAAGTAGAGCAAAAGCCGCCCGTGGGCACAGCGCTCACGGGCGGCTTTTCGGAAGTATGCGGCAAATTTCGAGACCGCCGAGCACACGACGTTTTTTGGCAACAAAACCCCTGATAAATTGTTGGTAAAACTGCGGTCTGGTCGGCAGTTCCAGATTTTGCCGCATACTTTCGAAAATAGGGGGTCAGATAAAGCCCCAGACGTTGCTTTTTGCCTAAAAATACTCGTCGAGGAAGTTGTTGACTGTGTTCCAGTAGAGCTCGGGGTCAACTTGCGCGCTCTTGGCGTGGGTGGCGCCATGGATGGTGAGCTTTTGCTTGACTTTGCTGGCGCACGCGTCGTAGTTTTGGTCGAGCATGTCGTACGGCACAAAGGTGTCCTGGTCGCCGTGGATAAACAGCATGGGAACCGTCGCGTGTTTGAGTTGCTCCACACTGCTCGCCTTATGAAAGTCGTAGCCCGCGCGCACGTTGCACACCAAGTCTGCTACATCGAGCAAGGGAAAGCTGGGCAGGCCGAACACGTCCTTGAGCTGCAGAGAAAACTCGTCCCAAACACTCGTATAACCGCAGTCCTCGATAATGCATTTCACGTTTGCGGGCAGAGATTCCCCCGCGACGTTCATGGCGGTTGCCGCACCCATCGACTCGCCAAAGACCAGGATGCGCGCCTCGGGGTCAGCTGCGACGATCCGCCCAATCCATGCAACGACATCGAGGCGCTCGGGCCAGCCCATGCCGATATAGTCGCCGCCGGAGCGCTCGTGGGCGCGGGCGGCAGGCGCGAGCACGTTCATGCCGCGGTCGTGGAAGCGCTTGGCGTATCGGGCCATGCCGATGGGCTCGTTGGTATATCCATGCAGGCAGACGGCGTAATCGTGGGTGTTCTCCGAGGCGGCAAAATACCAAGCGGCAAGTTCGGTTCCGTCATCTGCGGTGAGGCTGCTGCTCTCGCGATTCTCTTTAAACCACGCCCGCGCCTCGGTTTCCTCGGCATCCGGCTGCTCGCCTTCTTTGTCGTTCTTGCTATCCTGCATCATCTTCATGGTGTAGGGCGCTTGGGGATTCAGGGCAAAGTCAAACAAAAAGTTGCCGGCAAACCCCAGCAGCGCGACAACGAGCACCAGCGCAACGACGCCGGCTATCTTGAGCTTTCGATGGGAACGTGCGTTTTGAGACATAAGAAGCTTTCCTATAAGATGTTAATACATCAACATTTAATGCAAGCGCATTATGGACGTTCGCCGTTGATGCGTCAACAGGCAAAGAATGGGTAAACAAAGGGTCACGTATGGTGCAAATTTCGCACGTACCTAGACGCTTTGATATAGTGTTGAGAACTCTTTACGTTGGAGGATGTAACCGGCATGTCCGATTCGAGCGACAGTTCTAAGCCGCGACCCAAGACCGCGGCCGTTCCACACTACACGGTGGGCGAGGAGATCATGAACTCCGTCACCCACGGTGTCGGCTGCCTGCTGGGCATCGCGGGCCTGGTGCTCCTGATCGTATTCGCTGCCCTGCGCGGCGGAGGCCCAGCCCATATGGCCGCGGCAATTGTCTATGGCGTCAGCATTATCCTCGAATACCTAGCCTCTACGCTCTACCACGCGATTCAGCCCGCGCGCGCCAAGCGCGTGTTTCGCATCATCGACCATAGCTGCATCTACCTGCTCATAGCCGGCAGCTATACCCCGTTTTGCCTTATCACGCTCGCAAACGACGGCGGCCCCGCGCTGTTCTTTGCCGTATGGGCCATCGCCATCATCGGCATCGCCCTCGAGTGCTTTATGCGCGAGCGTCAACCGCATTGGGTAAGCGGCCTGGTCTACCTGCTGATGGGCTGGCTCGTTGTCTTTAAGCTGCCCGAACTTGTGTCGCTGCTCAACCCCGTGGCACTTGCCCTGCTCGCCGTCGGCGGCGTGTGCTACACCGCGGGCGTGCCGTTCTATATCGCCAAAAACGTGCGCTATCTGCACAGCGTGTTTCACCTGTGGGTGCTCGCCGGCAGCATCTTCCAGTTCATGGCGGTGATCCTCTTCGTAATCTAGCGACCATGTCCGCGCGCCCGCGTCCTCGTTTGGGCGCCGGTGCAATTGCCGTATCTGTCATCAACGTTTTACCCTAACGTCCCGAATCTTGGAGGTTCGAGAAACTCCCGATGGACATAACCATCTCCCTTATCACCACCCTCGTTTTGACCCTCATCAACGGCTACTTCTCCATGTCCGAGATGGCGCTCACCACGGCAAAGCGCGCCGTGCTGGAGCACGAGGCCGAGGAAGGCGACAAACGCGCCGAGCGCGCCATTAAGCTGGCCGCCGATTCCGACCAGCTGCTCGCCACCATCCAGGTCGCCATCACGCTCGTGGGCTTCGCCTCGTCCGCCGTCGCCTCGACGAGCCTGTCCGACCCGCTTGCCACATGGCTCATGAGTTTTGGCATCGCGCCGCTCTCTGCCATCGCGCGCGGTCTGGCGCCGGTCATCATCACCGTTGCGGTCGCCTTCCTCTCCATCGTAATTGGCGAGCTCGTGCCCAAGCGCATCGGCCTGGCCAACGCCGAAGGCGTGTCCAAGCAGGTCGTGGGACCGCTCTCCGTGTTCCAAAAGATCGCCCGTCCGCTCGTGTGGCTGACCGGCGCTTGCTCCGATGGTCTGGCCCGCATCCTGCGCATCAAGAGCGCCGACGACCGCCAGAATGTCTCGGAGGAAGAGATTAAGTACATGGTCTCGGAGCAGGACGACCTGCTCGACGAGGAAAAGCGCATGATCCACGAGATCTTCGACCTGGGCGACACCGTTGCCCGCGAGGTCATGGTGCCGCGCGTGGACACTACCATGTGCGAGGACGACGAGACGGTCGCCGACGTGCTGTCCACCATGCGCCAGACCGGCTTTAGCCGCATCCCCGTCTATCACGAGGATCCCGACAACGTCGCCGGCATCGCGCACATCAAGGATCTGATCCAGCCTTCGCTCGACGGCAAGGGCGACCAGCCCATCGCCGACTTTTTGCGCGACGCCACCTTTGTGCCCGACACCAAGGACATCCTGCCGTTGCTGTCCGAGATGCAGACCTCGCACGACCAGATCGTAGTGGTCGTGGACGAGTACGGTGGCACGGCCGGCATCATCACCATCGAGGACATCGTCGAGGAGATCGTGGGCGAGATCGAGGACGAGTTCGACCCCGACAACAAGTACCTCACGCGCCTTTCGCGCCGCGAGTGGCTCGTCGATGGGCGTTTTTCGTGCGATGACGCGATTGAGCTTGGTTGGCCGCTCGAGGAAAGCGATGATTATGAGACCATCGCCGGCTGGATTTTGGAGCTTTGCGACTCGGTACCCGACATCGGAGAGGTGTTTGAGGTCGCGGGGTACAAGTTTAAGGTGCAGTCGATGCGTGGCCAGCGCATCTCGCTCATTCGCGTGATCGCTCCGGCCGAAACCGATAAGAAGGATTCCGAGTCCTTGGCAGATAAGCCGGCGGCGTCGGGTGCGGGCTCTGCGGACCCGCACGACGGCGACGAGTAGGGCAAGGAAGAGTAGGGGAGAGTTATGGCAGGCCTGTTCAACATCCTTAAGGTCACCGTCAGCGAGGACAAGATCTGCGCGCATGTGCTGGTAAACCCCGGCATGCCGCTCATGACCTCGGAGGACATCGAGGCCACGGCGCGCGTGTACTACCTGGTACCCGCGATTGCCAAGCACCTGTGCCTGGGCGATTCCGGTCGCGAGTTCCAGGACTGCATGGGCCAGACCGAGCTTTGCCATCTGCTGGAGCACGTGACGGTAGAGCTCATGAACGAGACCGGTCTTGCTGGCAGCATTTCGTGCGGCCGCACTCGCGTGAGCGAGCACGATGAGCGCGTCTTTGAGGTCGAGCTTTCGTGTCCCGATGACGCGCTGGCCATCGGCGCGCTGTCTTCGGCGACCTTTATGATGGATTGGGCCTATCTGCATGCCGACCAGCCCGCTCCCGATGTGGACGGTACGGTCGCGGGTTTGCGCAACCTGGTACTGGGCATGCGTGCCGAGGCCGAGGGCAAGGACCCGCACGAGGCCGTCGCCGCCGCGAACGCCGAGGGCGAGGCCGGGGACGCGACCGAGGACGAGGCGCCTGCCGAGACTGCCGTCGAGCCTGTCGACGAGGCACCTGCCGAGGCGGCTTCCGAGCCCGAGCCCGCGGAGCCCCAGGGCGTCCCGAGCTTTGACGACGAACCGCAGGAGGCAATCGATACCGAGGGCGCGACCGCCGAAAGCCACGAGGCCCCCGCTGCCGTCTACGGTGGCGCGGCGACGGCTCCGGTTGCCCCCGTGCACGAGGGAGCGCTGCCGCTCGTTGACGGCGCCGGCGAGGACCCGGCCGCCACGATGGCCATGCCGGCCGTGCCGCAGGAGTAGGCTCACCCGCTTATCACCATCATGTACCTGCGCCTTTACCGTACGCAGATGAACAAGACGGCAAGCGCTGTGCTGCGGGTATAATGGACAGCATTCAAACGGTGGGCGCCGAGGTGCCCGCAGGAGAGGAATGAACATGGGTAAGACTTTCAACTTTATCTCGGGTGCGCTCTTCGGTGCTGCCGCCGGCGCCATCATCGGCGTCGCCCTGGCTCCGCGCTCGGGCGCCGAGACCCGCGCCATGGCTGCCGATATCGCCAACGACGCCTGGGATAACATGCGCGACACCTACGAGCACGGTGCCGAGGAGGCCCGCGCCGCGGTCAACGATTTTGGCCCGATGGTCGACGCCAAGACCGATGACCTGCGTGCCAAGGTCGACCTTGCCCGCGAGCGCATGGACCAGCTGCGAGAGCAGCTCAACGACGCTATCTCGGGCGGCAACGTGACGCCCGCCGCCGATGTCGTGGTCGAAAACGCCGTCGAGGCCGACGCCGAGGCCGCGGAGCCTTCGACCGAGGCATAATGCGCGCCGGGGATTTTGTCGGCGCCAAGATCTATCGCAAGCCTACCGAGGATAAGCGCACCAAAAAAGACGGCACGCCGCGCGGCCCTAAAAAGCTCGGCAAGATTCACTTTCCGGTCTTTACCCCGGGCGGTACGCGCGTGGTGGGCTTTATGGTTCGCCAGTCCGATATCGCGGGTATGATCGAGCGCCCTGACCGATTTGTGGCGCTCGATGCCATTGGCGTCTATGAGGGCGCCATCGCAGTTGACGACGTCAAGGGCACCTACGATACCGCTGCGGCCAAGCGCCTCGACATCAACCTGGACGATTGCATTATCTGGGTTGGCATGGACGTGCGCACGGAGTCGGGCGATGTCGTGGGCTATTGCTCGGATGTGGAGTTCAAGCCGCGTTCGGGTGTCGTGCAGACGTTCTACGTGACCGCCGGCACCGCCTCGAGTGTGCTGGTGGGCGACACGCAGATGCCGCCGACGATGCTGCGCGGCTATGCGGACGGCGCGATGATCGTTTCGGACGAGGTCAAGTCGCTCGGGTATTCGGGCGGTGCCGCCGCAAAGGCTGCCGAGGCAAGCGTCGTGGTGGGCGATAAGGTCAAGAAGGGCGCCAAGGTGCTCGATGACAAGGGCTCGGTCGCCGTGGACAAGGGCAGCCGCGCACTGGGCAAGCAGCTCGGCAAGACGCGCGGTATGTTCAAGGCCTTTAAGGACGAATATCAAAAGGCGAGCGGGGGCTCGTCAAAAGCTAGCAAATAGCGACGTACCAAATGATGGGAGGCGAGCCGGAGACATGTTGCTCCGGCTCGCTGTGTTTATGGGGGAGGGCACATGCGCCAAAACGGATCTAACTTAAACAGGCGCTCGGGTGCGCGTCCGACGGCGCGCCGCGACCTGGGGCAGCTGCCCAGCGGTCGGCGCAAGCGTCACCGTAAGCCCGGCGCGATGTATCTCAACCATAGCCGCGGCTTTAGCGACCGCAGCGCTCGCATCGGCAACAGCCGCACGCCCCGTCGTTCGTCTCGCCTGCCCTATGCGCTTATTGCCGTGGGTTGTGCGCTCGTGTTGTTTATCGCTGCCGTCGTGGGCTACGTCAACCGCAGCGTGGATGTCGTCCTCAATGGCCAGGAGACTGCGGTGCGCGTCGGCTCTACGCTGCAAAATCTCATCGACGACCAGGAGCTGGCCGATACCTACGATGCCGGGGACCTGCTGGCTGTTGACGACAGCGTGCTGACCCGCCATGGCGGCGAAAAGCTGTCGGTAAAGGTGGACGGCAAGCGCATAAAACAGGGCAAGTGGAAAAGCCGCGAGCTTACGGGCGGCGAGAAGGTAACGGTCAAAGACGGCCGCGACACGTACGAGAAGCACGAGGTCCAGGCGACGGTTATCGAGCCCAGGCTCAAGGTTGAGGGCACGGGTGCCATCGAGTACGTCAAGACGTGGGGTATCCAGGGTCGCTCTGAGGTGTGGGTCGGCGAGCAATCTGGCAAGACGCAGGACCGCGGCGAGGTCGTGCCCGCCACCGATTGCGTGGTCGAGTGCGCGAGCGTGGCGCCCAAGGGCAACGAAAAGTACGTGGCGCTGACGTTTGATGAGGGCCCGAGCGGAGCGACCAAGCAGATCTTGCAGGTGCTCAAGGAAAAGGGCGTCACCGCGACGTTCTTCCTGTCGGGCGATGCGGCCGAGGCCTCGCCCGCCACGGCCAAGGCGATTGTCGATGCCGGCTGCGAGGTCGGCTCCAACAGTTACCGTGACGAATCGCTCAAGGGCCAGGACCGCGATGCGGTGCGCGAGCAGGTTTCGAAGGGCACCGAGGCGATCAAGTCCGCGACCGGTGTGAAGACGATGCTTTTGCGTGCTCCCTATGCAGCCTTTGACGAACAAAACTGGATTGATGCGATGGACCTGGTGTCTGCCGTAGTCTCGTGGAATATCGATTCGGGCGACTGGCTGCTCAACGGTGCCGACGAGCAGGTCTCGACGGTGCTCGATTCGGTGACGCCGGGCAACATTGTGCTGCTGACCGACAACGATGGATGTGCCGAGCAGACGCTCGAGGCGCTGCCGCAAATTATCGACGGACTTATTGCCGACGGCTACAAAATCGTGACATTGAGCGATCTGGTCAAGACGGATACATCGCTGAGCAAAAAACTCACCTCGCTGACGAAGGTCACCATGCCCAAAAACGCCGTGTTCCCCCAGCTCCCCGAAGACGACGACACCACAGATTAGTCATGTAAGAACGTCTCCAATGACTATGTCACGGATACGTCAGCGTTTGATATGCCTGCGATGTTTGGAGCATAAATTTGGCGCCACGGCGCGATGCTGATGCTATAGTTACTGCGGATAACAAGGGTCAAGAGAAAGGTTGCAGGTGAAATCCAAACCTCGACCATACAGTCGATGACCCCATGCAGGTGCTTCTTGCGCATGTACGGGGTGTGAGCGCCGAGCGGCGTGCCGCCCGCGCATGCGTATACATATCTAATAGTCCACGGATGGCGCGCCGGCATGGCCGCAGTCCGAAGGGATAATGATGGGGAGCACCAGTGAATTATCTGAGTGAGATGCTCAAACTGCCGGTCTTGGACGTCGATGGCGAAAAGCTCGGCGTTGTGAATGATTTTGGCATTGCTACCGGCGAAGTTTTTCCGCACGTGACGTCGCTCGCGTTCCGCGGACCCGGCAAGACGCCATTTATGATCAGCTGGCGCAAATGGGTCGACCGTATCGACGAGACGGGTGTGCACCTTAAGTCGCCGGCCACCGAAATCCGTTTTTCGTACCTGCAGCCGACCGAACTCTTGCTCGCCCGCGACGTGCTCAACAAGCAGATTGTCGACACGCAGGGCATGAAGGTCGTGCGCGTAAACGACATCAAGTTTTCCATGTCGGGCGAAAATCAGCTGCGTCTGCTGGGTGCCGAAGTTGGCGCCCGCGGTCTACTGCGCGCGATCAGCCCCGCACTCGAGCATGTCGTCGAGGGCTTTATGAAGCACCTGGGCAAACCGCTCGGCGAGGATATCATCGCCTGGTCCTACATGGACCTGCTCGATCGTTCGACTAAAAACATCCAGCTTTCGGTGTCGCACAAGACGCTTGGAGAGCTGCACCCTGCCGACATTGCCGACATTATCGAACAGCTCGACCCGCGCCTGCGTGCGCAGGTGTTCGCGCAACTCGATACCGCCCAGGCCGCCGAGGCCATCTCGGAGTTCGATGACGACGAGCTTATGACCGAGATGCTCGAGGGCCTGTCCGACACGGACGCATCGTCGATGCTGGCCATGATGGACCCGGACGACGCCGCCGACCTGATCGACGAGCTCGATTACGAGAAGGCCGAGAAGCTTTTGCGCCTGATGGGCGTTCAGGAGGAGAAGGCGATTCGTAACCTGCTGGGCTATGAGGACAACACCGCCGGCCGTATCATGACCTCGGAGTTTGTCTCCCTGCCCGCCACAGCGACGGTCGGTGACGCCATCGAGGCGATTCGCAAGCTCGACGAGGACTTCGAGAGCGTCTACTACGTCTATACCGAGGACCCGAGCGGCATGCTCACCGGCGTGCTTTCGCTGCGCACGCTGATCGTGGCCGACCGCGACGCCACGCTGGGCCAGCTGGCCTATCGCGACCTGGTTTATGTGTCGCCCGACGATGACCAGGAAGACGTAACGGACGAGATGACCAAGTACGACCTGGTTGCCATTCCCGTTTGCGACGAGAACCGTCACATCTTGGGTATCGTGACCTTTGACGACGCCATGGATGTTATCGCCGAGGAGCACCAGGAGGACCTGCAGATCGCAGGCGTTGGCTCGGGCGATAGCGCGTCCGACGATTCGACGAATGTGCTCAGCTGGTTTGTGCATCGCCAGTACTGGGTTGTCGTGTGGGGCATTGCCTCGTGCATCATGGCAACGGTGCTTGGGACGGCGCTGGGCTCGGCGCATCTGGTGGTGTTCCCCATGTGCGCCATGCCGCTCGTGCTGCTGGCTGCCTCGCGTATGGTGTCGTTTGTCAAGAACTACTTCTTGGAATACGACGGCCATGACGATGAGCCCAAGCCGTATCTGGGATTTTTCTTCCAGAGCACGGGCATGGGCCTGATTCTGTCGCTCGTGACCTACCTATGCGCCCAGCTGGTGCGCACCGCCGCATTCCTCGACGCGCCCATGTTTGAAGAGCAGCTCTTTACCGGCTGCTTTAACATCGCGGCCATCGTCTGCCTGATCGGCAACATGAGCGCCGTGATTTACCTGATGGTGTTGTTCTGGCGTGACGAGCACGACCTCAATACATCGGGCACCGCCATGAACGTCATTGCCGTCATGATCTCGTGTGTGGCGTACTGCATCGCCGCGGTTCTGCTCACCATGTCAGTCATGGGTTAGGTGGTCGCGTGCAAAACACGAAGCAAAAGGCGAGCACCAAGCAAAAGCTGACCATCGCGGCCATCTTTGGCGCCATGGGCCCTGGCCTTCTGGCGGCGCTTTCGGGCAATGACGCCGGCGGCATCGCCACGTATTCCAGCGCCGGTGCCAGCTATGGCTACAAGATGCTGTGGATGCTTCCCGTCATGACCGTGCTGCTCATCGTGACGCAGGAGACTGCGGCGCGTTGCGGCTGCGTCACAGGCAAGGGCTTGGCCTCGCTCATCCGCGAGCGCTTTGGCGTGCGCAGGAGCGTGTTGGCCATGGCGGCGCTGCTGATCGCCAATACAGCCGTGACCATTTCGGAGTTTGCGGGTATCGCGAGCGGCCTTGCCCTCTTTGGCGTGCCGGCGAGCATCTCGGTGCCGCTGGTGGCACTGCTGGTTTGGATGCTTACCATGTCGGGTAGTTTCCAGCGCATCGAGAAGATTCTGCTGCTGGTGAGTTGTGTGTTTGTGACCTACATTGTTGCTGCATTTATGGCTGGTCCCAGCTGGGGCGAGGTGGCGGTCGACCTGGTTGTGCCCAACATTCAAAACGACCCCAGCTACGTGTCGCTTGTGGTCGCAACGATCGGTACCACCATCGCACCGTGGATGATCTTCTTGGCACAGAACAACGTGGTCGATAAGAATGCGGGCGAGGACGATATCGTGCTGCAGCGTATTGACACCGTGAGCGGCTCGATTGCCGCCGATGTCATCGCCGGCTTTATTATCATCACGACCGGTACGGTGTTGTTCCCTGCAGGCATTCAGATTAGCGACGCTGCCGATGCCGCCCGCGCATTGGAGCCTATCGCGGGCCAGTGGTCCACGGTGCTGTTTGCCTCGGGCCTGGTCGCGGCGAGCTTCTTGGCCGCCTGTGTGCTGCCAGGCGTTACGTCCAGCGCCATCTGCGAGGCATTTGGCTGGGAGCGCGGTGCCGATCGCAGCTGGGACGAGGCCCCGGTCTATCGCGGCATCATTACGGCCATCATCGGCATCTCTGCCGTGCTGGTGCTTATGCCCGGTGTTGACCTGTTCCAGATTATGATGACCTCGCAGGTCATTAACGGCGTGCTGTTGCCCGTGGTTTTGGTGTTCCAGGTGGTTATTGCCGCCGATCGACACATTATGGGCGCCAACCGCAATGGCCGCGTGTGGAATGTGCTCACCTGGGCGACTATCGGTGTGATTACGGTACTGACGGTCGTCATGTTTGTGCTGCAGGCGATGGGCTACAGCGCGTAGCGCCTCTTTTGGGTTTCGAGCGGGCCGTGGCCATGGGCTGCGGCCTGTTTTTTGCCTGTTGTAGGGGGTCGGTTATATATGTGTGGGCAAAAAATGCCAAATATGAGTACTGTTGTTAATCCAGTGGCAATTAAGACAAAGAAGATAATGAACATAACTAAAGTATCTGCTCATTAATATCGATACAGCCAGGTTTTAAACCGATCATTCTGTTCGGACCAAAGGGGTATGGCGACCGAAAGAACGCCATTTTGGGCAATTTTGCCTGTTACTAAAATGGTATCAGTACTCATATTTGGCATTTTTTGCCCACGGCCCCTTTGGGGCCGGCTCGAAAAGAGCAACCTTGGGGTGTTTGCTGCGGGTGCGGGGCTTGCAGACGACACTCGGGGTGGCGAGGAACTCAGAATTCGGCCGCGGAAGGGCATTCATCGACCGCGTCAGGAGTGTCCCTAAGTGCCGGCACATATGGAACGTCCCTAACTGCCGGAGGGGGCGTCGGTTGTGGCCGACGCCCCCTCCGGGTGCAAGCGGATTTGACAGTGTGTTACTTGTCGGTGCCTAGCTTGTGCGGTTTGTAGGCGAGCGCGTTGACGAGTGCGTCGGCGGCGGACTTGACGGCCGTCGGCTGCGGATCGTTAACGTGGTCCTCGGGATGCACGGGCAGGTCCTTCTTGACGGCATCGTGGATGAGCTTAAGGTACTCGGCCACGCCCGCGTTCGAAAGGTGCGTGCCGTCGCCGTCGAACAGATCGTTGCGGTTGGCACTATATCCGTACCAGTCGATAACGCGCACGTTTTTATAGCGCGTGGCGGCGTTGGCGATGGCCTGATTGGTGGCGCCGACCCATGGCTGCGGGCTGCGCGTGTTTACAAATACGACGGTGCGCTGATTGCCGGCATCGGCCATGATGGCGT
Organism: Collinsella aerofaciens; assembly: GCA_048227095.1. Lineage (GTDB taxonomy): Bacteria > Actinomycetota > Coriobacteriia > Coriobacteriales > Coriobacteriaceae > Collinsella > Collinsella aerofaciens_CF. Next base: position 15,467 of record DBFAHJ010000021.1, read on the forward strand.
CAATCTGGGCGTCAGTCACCAGGCCGTTGGTGCCCAGCGCAAAGACTACGATCTTGCCGGCGAGGTTCTGCTGGATATAACCCTCAAATGTTGTGCGGCCCGCATCGAACTGGCGGCCCTTTTCGGCATCGATGTGACTGTGGGGGAACACGCCGTCAAAGGAATCGACGGCGCGCAGCGACACGGAGTCGCCGATCATCAGCAGGTCGTAGGATCCGTCGGGGAAGCCGTCGTTGTCCTTGTCGGTGTCATCGGCCGCCTGCTGGTCCTGGGGTTTTGCATTTTTGGCTTCCTTGTTTAGGATTTCGGCGCCCTCGCCGCTCAGCGCGGATGTGTCGGGCACAAAGACCAGACCACCCAGCGCCACGACAAGCACGACGCCGCAAACGGCGCACACGGGAATATGCGCGCGCACCCAGTTTGCGGGCGTGGTGGTGCCTTCGCGGAGCTCGGAAACGGTGCGTCCAAAGGCGCCCTTCCTAAACGGCGTCTCGATAAAGCGATAGGAGCACTCGGCTACGGCGACCACCACAAGTACCTGCAAGATGTACTGCCACCAGGGCGTATCGCTGATGTTGGCGACCGGGTTCATGAGCAGCAGCAGTGGATAGTGCCACAGGTAGATGCTGTACGAGCGCTTGCCAACCCACACGAGCGGCTCGGCGGACAGCGCGCGGGCAACCATTCCCTGGGGCTGCACGCAGGCTGCGATGACCATGAGCGTGAGGATGGAGCATAACAGCGTGCCGCCGCGATACTGGAACGCGGTGTAGCCGTTGGTGAGTGCGACCATGGCGGCAAGGCCAACCAGACCCACGACGCCTAAGACATCGATGGATGCGGGCGAGGACCAAAAGCGCACGAGGGCGCTCGGCTGTGCCAGGGCGGTATCGGCTGATTCGTCGGCCTTCTTGTCAGGCTTGTCCTCGGCTTTCTTGCCGTGCTTGGCGGCGCCAGCCAGGCGATTGAGCCCCAAACGATGAGCGAGACGCACCGGCGCCAGGTCGCGATCGGGGATAAAGGCCATCCAGGCACCCAGTAGCAGCGAGAACACGCGGGTGCCGGTGCCGTAGTACACGCGGCTGGGGTCGGCGGCGGGATTGTAGAGCACCATCATGGCGAGGGCAGATACCGCGGCAAGGCCCAGAACCACGCGGCGCGTGTTGGGCTTGCTCACATGCATGGATACCATGGCAAACAGCAATGGCGGCCAAATCAGGTAGAACTGTTCCTCGATGGCGAGCGACCAAAAGTGCGTGAGCGGCGAGGGGTCGCCCAGAGCATTGAAGTACGAGACGTTTTGGGCAATCTGCCACCAGTTATTAAAAAACAGCAGCGACGGCAGGATGTCGGGGCGCATCTTGGTGAGCATCACATGGTTAAAGATGGTGCACAGCGCGCAGGTCACCACCACAACGGTTACCACGGCGGGGAACAGGCGACGGATGCGGCGAATCCAGAAGCTCTTGAGGTCGATGCGGCCGGTCTTTGACACTTCGTTGATGAGCAGGCGCGTGATCAGATAGCCCGAGAGCACAAAGAAAATCGTGACGCCAAGCAGGCCGCCCTGTGCCCATGTGAGGTTGAGGTGATAGAGCACTACCGCGACGACGGCGAGCGTGCGCAGGGCCGTCGAGGGCGGGGATATATCGAGATTTGGGGCGCGTGGGCGCCTGTTCTTTTGCGGCGCTGTTGGTGTGGGCACCCTTGTTGGCGGGCGCACGATGAGAGCCTGCGGCGTGGCGCGGCTCGGTGGCTTGTCGGTTAGCGCGCGAACGTTCGTGCGGCGCTTGTTGATCGCTCGCGTGGCGTGAACTGCGCGAACTCGATCGCGGGAATTGTTCCATAAAACATCATCCAATGACGAGAATAATCAGCACGTCTTCATTGTAACCGCCTGCTCCTGTGAATGCTTGCTGCCGGCGCAAGCTCAAGCGCGCGTCCACATCAAAGTGAACTAAAGTTATAGAGGCGCGAGAGCGCACGATTGACGGCCAACGGCGGGTGCAGAGCCCGCGGACGAGGAGGTTTCCATGGCAGATAGCGGCATCGTTGCGGTGTTCGGCAGCATGAACATGGACCTTTCGGTGGCGTGCGAGCGCATGCCGCGTGCGGGCGAGACCGTTGGCGGCAGCGGGTTTATCACCAACGCCGGCGGCAAAGGCGCCAACCAGGCCGTAGCTGCTGCGCGCATGGGCGCGCACACGCATATGATCGGCGCGGTCGGCTGCGACGCATTTGGCACGTCGCTCGTGGCGGGGCTCCAAGACGCCGGCGTGGACTGTGTCTTTGTAGCGCGTCGCGATGACGTGGAGACGGGAACGGCGACCATCATTCGCTGCGAGGGTGACAACCGCATCGTGCTGTCGCCGGGTGCCAACCATGCGCTCGCGGGCGAGGATGTTGCCCGCGCGCTGAGGCGTCTGGTAGCCGATGAGCTCGACGGAGACGCCAGCGATATTGCCCCGGCTGCCGGAAGCGTCTTTATCGCCCAGGGCGAATGTGACCTTGCGACGACGGCCGAGGCGCTTGTTTGCGCTCACGAGCTCGGGTTCTATACGGTCTTTAATCCGGCGCCTGCCTGCGAGTTGCCTGCGGAGGCCTGGCCTGCGGTCGACCTGGTCTGTCCCAACGAGACTGAGTGCCAGGTGCTGACGGGCATCTTGCCCGCGGATGATGCGAGCTGCGTCGCGGCGCTCAATGCCCTGCTCGCCAAGGGTGCCGGAGCTGCGGTCATCACGTTGGGCGGCGCCGGGTCGGTTACGCTCGGCGATGACGGCGAGCCGCTGCGCATGCCGGCGCTCTCGAGCACGTTGGTCGATACGACGGCCGCGGGCGATACATTTATCGGTGCGCTTGCCGCGGCTCGCCTGGAGGGCCTGCCGCTCTTTGAGTGCATGGCGGCGGGCGCTCGCGCCTCGGCGGTGACGGTGTCGCGCCTGGGCGCTCAGCAATCAATTCCCACGCGTGCGGAAGTCGAGCACAAGTTTGGTTTAGACGGTTTGGATGTAGACGGAGAAGCGGAGTAGAACAATGGCAACCAAGAAGCTGATCCTTGATCTGGATATGGGTGTGGATGATGCGATGGCGCTTGCCTATGCCATCGCGAGCCCCGAGGTGGAGCTCGTCGGCATCACCACGTGCTTTGGCAACGTGCGCGTCGAGCAGTCGGCGCACAACTGCTTGGCGGTGCTCGACCTGTTGGGTCGTCCCGAGGTGCCGGTGTACCTGGGCGCCGATCGTCCCGTGAAGGCGACCGAACCCTACACGCCGCCGGCGTCCACCACGCTTATCCACGGCAAGAACGGCATCGGCGGCGCAAGCGTGCCCGCCTCGCCGTACGAGCCGGTGGGCGCGACGTCGGCCGATGGCAATGCGGCGGTCGATTACCTGATTGATGCCGCGCGTACCTATGGTCCCGACTTGGTCTATGTGGCGACCGGTCCGCTCTCCAACCTGGCGCTCGCCCTTGAGCGCGACGCGGCGGCGATGATGTCTATCGGCCGCGTGGTGGTGATGGGTGGCGCCCTGACCGTGCCCGGCAACGTGAGCGCCGGTGCCGAGGCCAACATGGCGAGCGACCCCGAGGCCGCTGACGCCGTGCTGCGCTCGGGCCGCAAACTCACCATGGTTGGTCTTGACGTGACGCATCGCGTGGTGCTGACGCGCCGCGACATTGCCGGTTGGACGGGCTCGGGCACCATGGCGGGCTGCGCATTTGCGAGTATGGTCGAGCACTACATTGGCTCGTACGAGATGAACGCACCCTACCTGGGTGGTTGTGCGCTGCACGATCCGTTGGCCGTTGCCGTGGCGATCGACCCCACGCTCGTAGGTGCACTCGGCTGCAATCTGCGTGTTGATCTGCTGGGCGAGTATCGCGGTCGCACCATTTGCGATGAGCACCGCCTGTCCGACCCCGACAAGAGCGCGCTTGTGGCACTCACCGTGGACGCCCCGCGCTTTCTGTCCGAGTTCAAGGCGCGCATGGCCCGCATCCTAGGCTAGGCTCGGGATCGAAGCACGCCCATCTGCTCGATGTGGCCGCTGGCGGGCCGACATCTACCGTTCGCCAGCCCGATGGTCCCCGGGGCGGGGAGAGCGCTATAATGCATTCTGCATCTTGGATTGTTACTCCTGTGTGGAGGCATGCCCAAGAGCAATACAACACGGATTGTTACGTAAGGCATGACCGCAATAGCACTGCTATTGGCTATCATGCCTTTTTCTGTGAGTGTTCTTGAAAGGAGGTTCACCATGCTTGCAATTAAAAAGCTTAACAACAACGCGGTTCTTTGCCGTGACGGACAGGGGCGAGATGTCATCGCCATGGGCAGGGGCGTCGGTTTCGGCGGAGATTTTCCTCGAGAGCTCCCTCTTTCTAAAATCGAGCATACGTTTTACGACATTGATCCTAAAGGACAAGATGTCATGAGGGATCTTCCCTCGGATATCGTGATGTTTGCGGCGAAAGTTATGGACATCGTTGCCAACGAACTGCCCTACGACCTCTCGACCAATGCGACGCTGTTCATGGCTGATCACCTGTCGTTTGCCGTTGCGCGAGCCCAAAAGGGGGTCCGCATCGCGATGCCTCTTGCCTATGAAGTGCGGGAGACGTATCCGAAGGAATACAAGGCTGCCCAGTTTATCGTCATGCGACTCGAGAAGGAGCTCGGAGAGCGGCTTCCCAAGGATGAGATTGCCAGTATTGCGATGAATCTCGTCAATGCGCGGGTTGTTCAGGCCATCGAGACCGCGAGCAAACCCACCAAGCAGTTTGACGATATGCTAGAAGATGTCACTGAGATCGTCGAGAGTGATTTTCGCATCATCGTTGACCGCGATTCCTTTGATTTCACCCGCTTCGCCACGCATCTGCGGTACCTGTTCAAGCGCATTCAAGCCGGCGAGTCGCTGAACAGCGCCAACATGCAGATGTACAAGAACTTTCGTGAGGAGTTTCCGCAGTTGGCAGAGTGCGTGAAGCATATCGGTTCCTATTGTCGTGAAACGTGGGACGCCACGCTCTCCGAGGAGGAGGAACTCTATCTGATGATCCATCTCAACCGGATCATCTCCAAAAAAGGATTGTAACCCGTAGCCATTCGGGGCATGACCTTTGCCGATTCGAACAGTAAGCCAAGATTGTGCAAAGGAGCCAATGATGGCAAATTACAAAAAGGTGGCAGAGCAGATTCTCTCCACTGTGGGCGGGGCGGAAAACGTGGCTTCGGTTACGCATTGCATGACGCGCCTGCGCTTCAGCCTCAAGGATGAAAGCCTCTCGAATGATGAGAAGCTTGAGGACATCTCGTCTATCATCAGCGTCGTGCACGCCGGAGGGCAGGTGCAGCTGGTGATCGGGCCCACGGTCGACAAGGTCTACGACGAGGTTTGTAAGCAGGGCGGATTCGAGGTCACGGTATCGATTGACGAGGAACTCGATGGCCCTCAGCTTAGCTGGAAGGAGCGCTTGGCGCCCAAGCACCTCTTCAATCAGCTGCTCGATGCCGTGAGCGGCGCTATCACCCCGATTCTTCCGATCTTTTGTGTCGCCGGTATCTTCAAGATGCTCGTTATTCTGTTTGGGCCCGAAGGCGCCGGTTTTATGTCCGAAACGAGCGACCTGTATCGGATCCTTTCCCTGGTGGGCGATGCGGCGTATTACTACTTCCCGGTGTTTGCCGCCTATAGCTCGGCTAAGAAGTTCAAAACGAGTCCTGTGCTGGCACTGCTCATCGCTGTTGTGATGATTTATCCCGACATGCTCGCTATTGTTGAGGACGGAAAGCCTTTCAGCGTCTTCGGCATCCCCATGCAGCTCGTCAACTACACCCAGGCTGTTCTTCCGGTCATCTTGATCACCTGGGCCCAGTCCTATGTTGAGCGCTTCTTTAAGAAGATCTCGCCTGATATGTTGCGCGTTCTGATCGTACCCGTGGGTACGGTGCTCGTGATGTTGCCGGTCGCGCTGTGCCTCTGCGGCCCTGCCGTCCAATTTGTCATGGGCCTTGTGGCCGATTTCATCATTTGGCTCGCCTCTGTTGCCGGTCCCGCTGCGACCGCGGTTATCGGCGCATTCTGGAATCTGATCATCGCCACCGGCATGCACGTGCCGATCTATACCGCCATATTGCCCGCCGCGCTCCAGAACGGTTACGACGCCATCTTATACCCCGGCGCCGCGGTTGTAGCCTACACCACGCTTGCCATCGCGCTCGCCTATGGCCTGCGCGCTAAGGACAAGGAGAATCGAGCCACGGGCTGGAACTTGTTCATCACCTATGCCTTCGGTCGCGTGAGTGAGCCCATCATCTACGGCATCCTGTTTCGCGACAAGAAAGCTCTTGCCTGGAACATGATTGGTGGTGCTGTCGGTGGTCTGCTGGTAAGCCTTCTTCATGCCAACGTCTATATCTTCACTGGCGTTGGTTTCCCATGGATGAACGTGCTCATGTTTGCTCAGGATATCATCCCCGGCACCATCGGGTGTCTTGCTGGCGGTGCCGTGACGTTTGCGTTGGCGATGGTTTTTGGATTTGAAGGACAGGAGAAGATGCCGTTGAAGTCCAAGAGCGGCGATTCTGAGGCTGTTGAATCCGTCGAGGCATAAGAGGCTACTGCACAAATATGCTCCCCAGCCGTTGCGCGGTCCGACCCCTTGGCCGCGCAACGGTACTGTGCTGTTGCACGGCACTTGCCGAGTCCGTTGCGTTCGACAGCGTGGGCCGGGAATTTGATAGAAAGGACGACACCATAATGTTTAGAGAAGATTTTTTATGGGGCGGGGCTCTGGCTGCAAACCAGTGCGAGGGAGGATGGAACGAAGGCGGTCGCGGTTTAGCCAATTCCGACATGCTGCCGTTTGGCGATCAACGCATGGACGTCATGCGGGGAGACCTTGATCCGCGTGCGTTGGCACCCGACAGCTTCTATCCCGCTCGCAAAGGCATTGATTTTTACCATAGGTACAAGCAGGATATTGAACTGTTTGCCCAGATGGGTTTTAAATGCCTGCGCTTATCGATCGCCTGGAGCCGCATTTTTCCCAAAGGAGACGAAGCCGAGCCCAATGAAGAAGGCCTTGCCTTTTACGAGGATGTTTTTAGGACGTGCCGCGCGCATGGCATTGAGCCTTTGGTGACGCTCAACCACTATGATGTCCCCATGCATCTCGTCGATGCGTATGGCGGATGGCGCGATCGCAGGTTGGTCGACCTGTTCGATCGATATTCGCGTACCGTGTTCGAGCGCTATCGGGGATTGGTCAATTATTGGCTGACCTTTAACGAGATCAACATCATGACGCAGGCGTGCTTTATGGCGGCGGGGATCATCTTCGAGCAAGGGGAGAATCGCTATGCAACGGTTCACACGGCCGTGCACCATGTATTGGTTGCGAGTGCCCGTGCGGTCGGGGCGTGTCATGAACTGTGCCCCGGGGCGAAGATCGGTTGCATGCTCAACGCAGGTGTCTTCTATCCGGCTACATGTGATCCGGACGATGTGCTGGCTGCGCAGGCTGAGAATCGCAGCCATTACATGTTTACCGACGTCCAGGTGCGCGGTGCGTACCCGAGCTATGTTCTCAAGGAATACGCCCGCCATGGTTTTGAGGTGCCCTATCGGGATGATGACCGCGAAGTACTGGCTGCAAACCTGGTCGATTTCGTCTCGTTTTCGTATTACTCGACGCGCGTCGCAAAAGCGCATGCGGAAGGTCAGTTCGATTCGAACCTTCTTCGCTCGGCGCCTAATCCGTATCTAAAACAGGAGCCTTGGGGGAGGTTTATCGACCCCAAAGGGCTGCGCGTCACCATGAATGAAATCTGGGATCGCTATCAAAAGCCGCTGTTCATCGTCGAAAACGGTTTGGGTGCTCCTGATGTGCCGGAAGATTCGGGTGAAATAGAAGACGACTATCGAGTTGAATACCTGCGGGCCCACATCGAGGCGATGAGGGAGACCGTCGAGCTCGACGGGGTGGAACTCATGGGATATACCTGTTGGGGCCCGATCGATTTGGTTTCGGTCGCCACAGGACAGATGCGTAAGCGCTACGGGTTTATCTATGTCGATCGAGACGATAGCGGTGCGGGCTCGTTTGAGAGACGTAAAAAGAAAAGCTTCGAATGGTACCGACGCGTAATAGCAAGCAATGGCGAAGACCTTGCGTAATAACGTTAAGATGGACAAATGCGCCCGTTGGGGGAATAGTCGCGCCACTTTGCTTGACAACAGGCTAAACTAGCTAATAAACATTTACTCTTCTGTTTAGATTGAATTTGCGGTCGTTTAGTTGCCGAGCCACGGGGCGGTCAAGCCACGATGCTCGGCCGCGACCGATGCTAGGGGGAATGATGGCTAAAGCAAGCGTCCGCGAGATCAGCCGCATTACCGGCTTTTCGCCCGCAACCGTGTCCAACGCGCTCAACCGCAAGCGCAGCGTGAGCGAGGAGACCGCCAAGGTCATCCTGGAGTGTGCGCAGTCGCTCGGCTACCAGCAGTCGACGCAGCTCGAGAGCATCCAGTTTGTGCTTGCGCGCAAGACGGCCGCCATCCTGGACGAGAGCACCTTCCATCCCGCGGTCATCGAGGGCGTGGAGCGCCAGGCGCGCCGCCACGGCATGAGCACGAGCTTTGTCACGATCGACTTTAGCGATCTTGACGCTGTGCGCCCGCAGGTCGAGGGCCTGATCGCCGATCCGTCCGCCGCTATCGTGCTGATGGGTACCGAGCTGGGCGAGGAGGACTACGCCCTGTTCGCCAACGCCGCCGCCCACCTGATCGTGCTCGACGGCTGGAGCGATCGCCAATACTTTGATGCCGTGGTCATTGCCAACACCGATTCGGTACTGCGCGCCGTGGACTACCTTATCGAGAAAGGTCACAAGCAAATCGGCTATCTGGCGGGCGACCTTCGCATCCGCAACTTTAAGGACCGCGAGCGCGGCTATCGCCAAGCGCTTGAGGATGCGGGCCTCGAGGCCAATCCGGCATGGCGTGTCACGCTGGGCACCACGCTCGAGGGCGCTTATCGCGATATGGGCGCGTGGCTCGACAGCGTCTCGCACGACGACCTGCCGACGGCTTTCTTTGCCGAAAACGACGTGCTCGCCGTGGGTGCCATGCGCGCGCTCAACGAGCACGGTATTCGCGTGCCCGAGGATGTCTCGATCATCGGCTTTGACGACCTGTCGTTGGGCGCCTTTTCCAACCCGCCGCTCACCACGGTGCACGTTCCCAAGCACGAGGTGGGCGAGATCGCGGTGCGCCGCCTGGTGGGCAACATCCGCAATCCCAAGAGCTATACCTGCAAGACGGCCGTATCGACCTATTTTGTCGAGCGCCAAAGCGTGCGCGAGATCTAGTCGGAACGGCGCCAGACCCCAGAGCGGAAAAGTCCTTCTAGATTACCTAGAATGATTTTTCTGGGACGGGGATTTAAAACTCATTGATCCCCGTCCCGGGTAGCTCATGAACTGCACCCCAAAACTTGGACGGCTTAAATAAGAACTACGCCGCAAGGGACTGTCTCCGGAACTCCTCCGGGGTCAGTCCCTTCAGTTTAACCTGGCGCCTCCTCGTGTTCCAATGGACCACGAAGTCGTCGAGGTC
>DBFAHJ010000022.1:0-4806 GCA_048227095.1 Collinsella aerofaciens
ACCACCGATGTGATCTGCGACCCCGAGTCGTTCTCGGCGCTCGCCCACCACATCGCGCATATCCACGACATCGAGCTCCCTCCCGACTTCGACGAGCTTGTCTACTCACGCCGCCTGATGCTTCACATGCTCTTTGGAGCGAACCCGTCCACCTTTGCGCGCATCTATACCGCCAAGGATGCCGCATGAGCGCGAAGAAGCCACCCCACTTTGCAGGCCTGGGTCGTCGCAAGAAGCTCATCGTTGCCTGCTTGGCCATCGTCTGTGCCCTTGTCGCCGTAGGACTATACGCTTGGCAGTCGCAGCCCGTACCCGAGGCGGGCGCTTCGGTTACGACGGCCGAGGGCAAAACGCGTCAGGAAATCCAAGATGAGCTCGACGCCATCGTCCGCGACAACATGATGACGATTTCGGTCGCACCGGTCGCTCAGCTGCAGGAGGACGGCAAGCTGCGCGTCAACGTGCAAAACGTCCAAGACAATAAATTTCCCCAGCGATTCCGCGTCATCCAAAACGACGAGACCATGTACGAATCCGGTGTGGTCGAGACCGGCAAGACAATCGAAACGTGCCCCGCCGGCGACATCAAAGAAGGCGAGGCGTACATCGAGATTCAGGCGCTCGATGCCAAGACCCTCGACAGCCACGGCAATCCGACACGTGTCAAGGTGCGGGTTGAGCAAGCCGAGAACTAGCTTTTCCGGCCGACGCGGCACCGCACGCAATTCACCAGCATTCGTCCAATCATCGCGGGGACGGCCCGCGGCGAATAGAAAGGAACGACCATGGACATCACCAGGAACATGAACGGAGCCAGAGCGCTCGTCGTGGGCGCAGGGCTCGCGCTCGCGCTCGCAATGGGCGCCGCCCCGACGCCAGCTATGGCAGCCGGGCGCGTTGGAACCACGAAAGTAATGGTCAGGACCGAGATCGACAACGTTGAGTTCAAAGTTCCGACGGTTATTCCCTTCGTCGCCAAGGCCGACGGCACGCTTCAGGGCCCCTCAGAAGACGCGACCACCATCGACAATCTTTCGGCCTACGGCATCCATGTCACCAACATGAAGATCGACGCCATGAACACCTGGACCATTGCCGCCGACGCCAAGGCCGGAACCGCGCAGAACTCCATCGACTTTAAGGTCGGCCCCGACGGCGCACTCCAGAACGCCAGCGCTGCAACGCAGGGGACAGGCCTCGATCTTTCCAAGAATGCAGCCTTCGACATGGGCTACCAGGGCATTGCCGGCGGCACGGACAAAATTAAGCTCAAGACAAGCGGAAACGTCGCCCGCGTCACGCGCGACATCTTCCACGTAACCGGCGAAGGCGATCAGGTTGCAACGATCACCTGGACGGTCGAGCCCGGTGCGCACACGGCATAAGGCCGTTGCCCTGGCCGCCGCCATCGGCATCTTGGCGTTTGGCCCAGCCATGGCCTTTGCCCAGCAAGAACAGGCGCAGGCCGCCACGCAAGTGACGGTCGACCTCTCGGGGCTCGACCGCGGCGACCGCGAGGAACCGTTGGCGCAGACAGGCGACAGACGATGGCTCTTGGCAGCAGGCGCCACAGCAGCAGGCGCGGGAACCGCCGGCCTCGGCCTGCACATCAAACGCAGCCAGAAACAAAACACGGACAGGCCGCACTAAATTAGCTAAGGAGACCCCATGGCATCGAAGAACCTTTTGCCCGTCGTCGCACTCTGCGGCGCGCTCGCAACCGGAACGCCTGTCGCCGCTTGGGCGACTCCCGTCATGGCAGACTCCTTATCAGCAGCCCTAAGCTCCGCACCAAATCCGTCGAGCGCCATTGCGTGCAAGCGTTTTTCGATCGCACAGGCTGCAATCTCAACCTCGGGATGCCTTCGTCGTAATACGGACGGTTCGATAGTCGTGGATATCAATCGTTCGAACAAGGCAAACGGCTCCCAGGCGGGGTACGCCGTCTGCACGTGGCGCTCGGTTGTGCTCGACGCAGATGGCGATCCATGCAATTTAGAGCTGCGCATCGACATCGCTTCGATCGATGACTCGGCGAACGGAGCGAAGGTCGCCTTCGACGGTACGTTTTTTGAGAAAGGAGGCGGTATATGTCTGGGCTGCGCCGCCGCGAATGCAGACGACACGCAGCCCACCCTCTCATTCACGGCATCGTTGCGGCTGACCAAAGCCGACACCGATGCCATCGCGGCGGGAGAAGCGTCCCTGCTGTTCTACGCCGTCAGCACCAAAGACACAGACGCTCATTTCGAGAAGCCAGCCGGATCACTCAGCCTTACACGAGGGATAGAGGCAGGCCCTATTGAAATCGATGTCCACGCGCAAAGCAGGCAACGCATTCTTGCCGACCCGGCGCTTCTCGAAATGGAGTGGAGCGGATCCGGAGCCATCGGAATTCTCCCCTCCGCGCTTGACGCCAAGACGCTCCCCTCAAACGACGAACCCATCAACGCAACCATACAAGAAGAGAGCGCGGACAAAGAAGCAGGTGCGGGCGACACGCCGTCGCCGACAAACAGCGTCCCAGCTTCTTTCGAAGCATCGAATGAGCCCGCTGCCGTTCCAAACGACCCCGAGCTCGCGGACAGTCTGGGGCTTGCTGATCCTCAAGAAATTGATGAGGGTAACTGCTGCGTGCTTGCCGCGCTCGACCACACAGAGGTCATCGACGCTGCGAACATCGAAGTTGCCGCCGCCAATCAGCCCGTCCGCAAGTCGGCCATCATCGCATTTCCCGAATCCATCGAAGTCGTCTTTTTGCCATCGGGCGAGGTCGTGGCCCCAACACTGCTCACCTTGTTGGGCGCCAAGAATACTCGAAACGAAATTAAAAAGGTCACGGTTGTCGAACCTGCAACCACCGCCAAGCTGCGTCTATACGCCGTTGCCCCAGACGGAGGCAAGACCTTGGAATTCGATGGCGACACACTCCTCGCCTGGCGACGTCTGGACATTATGCAAGACGTCTCGTATCAGATCGAACTCGTAGGGTTTGATCGTGCCCGCGATGCCAATATCATCGCCGCGGCTATTGAATCCCCACAGCGGCTTATGACGCTGCGCTTTGACTACTATCCCTATGTCCCGACAACCACCTGAGGCTTAAACGCTGCGCACCATTCCTAATACCACTTATATAACGTATTAGATGAGTCGCGATGTACCTCGCATTCCACTCTGCTACGATTGCCACGTTGGCATCAATACGGGAGGGCTCATGCCGGGCTTGGGAACAATCATCAACGTTGTGCTTTTAGTTGCGGGCGGTCTTTTGGGATTAGCGGGCGGCCGCTTCATTACACCGCGCATTCAAGACACGCTCATGAAAGCATCGGGGCTGTGCGTCCTGTTTATCGGCCTGGGCGGCACCATGCAAAAGATGCTCCTTATCGATGGGGAGGCGCTGGCGACCACCGGTACCACCATGCTCATTGTCTCGTTCGCCCTCGGCTCGCTCATCGGCGAGGCCGTCAACTTGGAAGCCGCCATCGAGAACCTTGGCGAATGGCTCAAGCGCAAGACTGGCAGTGAGGGCGATAACGAGTTCACCAACGCTTTTGTCTCGACTTCACTCACCGTGTGTATCGGCGCCATGGCCATTGTGGGATCGATCCAGGACGGCCTGCTCGGCGACTGGTCAACGCTTGCCCTCAAGGGCGCACTGGACTGCATCATCGTCTGCACCATGACGGCCTCGCTCGGACGCGGCTGCATCTTCTCGGCCCTGCCCGTCGCCGTGTTCCAGGGGACGATCACGTTGTTTGCCGGCGCGCTCTCCCCCATCATGACCACAGCAGCCCTCAACAGCCTTTCGCTCGTAGGCTCCATGCTTATCTTCTGCGTCGGCGTCAACCTCATCCGTCCTCAGACCTTCCGCACGGCCAATATGCTCCCCTCCGTCGTCATCGCCGTCATCTACGCCCTCCTGTTCTAAATCTATCTACGCAGCAGTATCTCGAACACCTGTTTGATGCTGTGCTATGATATGAGGTCACCGAAGCTGCGTTAGGAGAGGAGAGACGGTGGCCGACCAGGACATTAAGATGCTCATCGAGCGCATTATGGCCGAGGCCCGGACCCATCAGTCCGCCCGCTTCTCAAGCGAAGTCTATGCTGACGAGCCGATTCTCAAAACCGGTCGTCAGATGCAGAATTTCCTTCCCGACCAGTACCGCAAGATGCGCGAGATATCGCGCTGGCAGGATGACCCCAAAGGCGGCGCGGGTCGCTGGCTTTCGGAAGCCGAGCTTTTCTACCGCCAGGGCCTGCTGATGGCCGACTTTGAGGACGACTGTCCCTACAACGGCACCTTTAAGTCGTACTTTCCCACCTACAACGCCATGAGCGACCGGCAGTTGCGCGGCTACTTTACCTGGCGTGCCCAAGTGCGCCGCGGAACCGTCGAGGAAACGTCTACGTCCTTTGCCTTTCTGTATCTCTATGAGCTGATCTGCGGCATTGGCGTAGATGATCCGCTCGAAGGCTTTAACAAGATCAAGGCCTTTTGGGATGTCTATCGCGCCTTCGAGCCCGGCATCGACCGGTTTGCGCGCGTGTGGCTGCAGGATTACGCCGTGTTCCACGGGCTCGACCCCAAGCTGCTTCGTGACTCTAAAACCGTCATGTTCGATAACGCCCTTATCGAGCTGCGACGCGCGGCACGAGACCTTGTACCAGCACCGGCACCGTCCGGCCAGACCCCTAAGCGTCGCAAAACCTCCGAGCCCACGCTCCCCCTTCCGCCCGATGAGGTGCGCGAGGAGCGACTCATGGCCGCCATCAACGCCCTCTCCACGTACAACCTAA
>DBFAHJ010000023.1:0-5596 GCA_048227095.1 Collinsella aerofaciens
GCCAAGACGCAGTACAGCTTTAGCGACAACGCCAAGGCCCTGGGCGCTCCCGAGAACTTCCGCATCACGGTGCGTGAGCTCAAGGTTTCCGCCGGCGCCCACTTTGTGGTCGCACTGACTGGCAGTGTTCTGACCATGCCGGGCCTGCCCAAGGTCCCTGCGGCCGAGAACATCGACGTCGACAACGACGGCAACATCACCGGCCTGTTCTAAGCTCGCTGCTCATAGCCGCTTGCCCGCCCCGTCGCGCCTACCAAGGCCCGGCGGGGCTTTTTGATCCTTAGGCCCGCGCATGTCTTGTAGATACCGACGGACTCTGCCCATCATAGGCTTTTGCGCTGGTAGAATGCATGGATAACTTGATGCTTACAGGCGACGGAAAGGAATCGTTGCATGGATCAGGACAAGACAACCGTGATGGGCGGCTGCGGTTCCGCGCAGGCTGGCGATAGCGCCGATGCGACCCGCGTTGTTCCCAACCCCGGTTATGTCGACCCCGCCGCGACGCAGCCTTCTGCCGAGCCCACACGAGTTATGGGCTATGGCGACGCGGCGCAGGACCCTTACGCTGCATCTTTGCAAAGCCCCTATGGCAACGCGGCGGCAGACCCGTTTGATTACGCGCCGCAGGATTCTTATGCCGCCTCGACGCCGAATCCCTATGATGACCTGCCGCAGAATCCCATTCCGCAGCCTCAGCAGACGACGTATATGCCTCGCACGGCGCAGCCTCGCTACGAGTCGCGCGAGCCGTATCGCGAGTACCCCAAGTCGATTCCGCAATATGGCGAGGACGAGGAAGAGACGCCGTCGCGTTCGTCGAGCGTGATTAAGAAGATCCTCATCGTGCTGGCGATCTTCTTTGCGCTGTCGGTTGTGTTTGCCATCGTGTCGGGCATGCTCAACAAGCGAGGGAGTTCAACGGCCGATACCGCTGCCGAGCAAACCGAGTCCGCCTCGTCTAGCACCGTCGATCTGAGTGATATCCCGGGGCAGTACTGGTCCAACGCCAAGAAGATCCTCAAGTCGCGCGGCGCCGATCTTTCGAATGCCGTGGTCCTGACTGATGATGGCTCAACGCCCGTCGTCGATGCCAACTGGGTCGTTACTTCTGCCTACTATAACGACAACGGCAACCTCGAAATTCAACTCACGCACAAGAACAGTTCGGGCAACTCGTCCGACGGCCAAAGCGGTACCGACAGCTCGAGCTCCAATACGCTGGAGGACTTGAGCAACAAGGCGCAGGAGTTGGGAGACAAGGCGCAAGAGCTGGGCGATACGGCACAAAATCTGGGCGATACCGCGCAGAACTTGGGCGACATGGCGACGGATGCCTGGAACGCCCTACAAAACGGCATCTCGGGCGCGCAGGGAAACTAGCTGTTAAGTGGGCTACAGCTGCTCGGCCGGACGGTCGGGCGAGCTAAAGCCCGAGTCAAACGTAACGACGCATGAGGCATCGGGTCGGCGCTCGTGCACGATGCGCGTGACGAGCCCCAGCAGCTCCTCGTCGGATATGTCAAAGCCGTCGGGACGCACAAGGTCAAATGACACAAAGCCATCGTGCTCGTGCAGGTCGTGGATGGAGAGCGCAGGATCGATCTGCATGATGCCGCGCTTGACCCAGCCGCGCAGGTCGTCGCCGGTGGTGGCGATGGGGTCGCAGTGTAGCGTGATACCGATGCCCATCTGATGCTTGATATCGTGTTCGATGGTGTCCAGAATCTCGTGGTGCTCAAAGGCATCGCCCTCGCCGGGCATTTCCACGTGTGCGCTGGCAAACTGACGGCCGGGGCCGTAGTCGTGCACCATGAGGTCGTGTGTGCCCAGGACCTGCGGATAGGACATGATCTTGTCGCGGATTGCCTGGACGAGCTTGGGGTCGGGCGCTTGCCCCAGCAACGGGCTGATGGCGTCGCGCACCAGGCCCATGCCGCTGATGCAAATGAAGATGCCCACGCCCAGGCCCGCCCAGCCGTCGAGGTCAAAGCCTGTCGCTTGCGAAATAAGCGCCGCCGCTAAGACCGAGCCCGAGGTGATGACGTCGTTTTTGGAGTCCTGCGCCGTGGCGATGAGTGTCTCGGAATCGATGCGGTTGCCCAGCGTGCGGTTGAACGCTGCCATCCAGAGCTTAACGAGCATGGACGTAGCCAGTGCCGCAAGGGAAATAAACGTGTAAGCGGTGGGCGAGGGCTTGATGATCTTGGTGACCGACTCGAGAATCAGGTTGATGCCGACGGCGCAAACCAGGACGGCGACGAACAGGCCGGCTAGGTACTCGTAGCGGCCGTGACCATAGGGGTGGCCTTCGTCTGCCGGGCGGCTGGCAAGGCGGAAACCGAGCAGGCTCACAATGTTGCTCGAGGCATCGGAGAGGTTGTTGAAAGCGTCGGCGATGAGGGAGACGGAGCCGGCGAGCAGACCCGCGATGCCCTTGGCCAGGCACAGGGTGATGTTGAGGCCAATGCAGACGAGGCTTGCGGAAAAGCCCGCGTTGGTGCGGCAAGATGCATCGACCGGCTCGCTCTCGCTGCCGGGAACAAGCGTATGTACCAGCCGATTTACAAATAGCATAGCGGTCGTCCTCACAATCATGTTTAAGGGGATAGTGTAGCTCGCACGGGGGCGCCGTGCGCCGATGCTCAGAAAATGCAGCAATAGTCTGCCGGTGCTAACGAACGAGCCTTCTCGTCTGCCTGGGTGGTCCATTTTGGGCCACATGGGTATGGGCATGTGCCTGCTTGCTCGACATACTTAATGTCGACAGCCCCTGTGCAAAGGAGGACGTTTCCATGGACGAGATGTTTGCCATAAAATGTCAAAACTGCGGCGGCCCTATGTACTCGCACCAGGCTAAGCGCAGCTTTGAGTGCGCCTATTGCGGCACGGTGGTTCCGTGGCAGGCGGACGCCGGAGAGCCCAAGAGCGCTTTGGGTATTCGCCATACGCCGTTGACGGTGGTGGATGGACTGCTCAAACTCACGCATGTGTCGCAACTCGAGCGCCCGCAGGACCCGGACTGGTATTTCTTCAATGCGCACTGGCGCAATCAGTCGGTCCTGGAACATCTGCTGTGGGAGGATCGCGGCACGGCGCAGGAGTTCCAAGAGGCCACGCATGTGAGCATTCCTTGCCCCTTCTGCGGAGCGTCCTTTGAGGGCGAGTCAACGCAGTGTGTGTTTGAGTGCCCGTCCTGCGGCAATAAGATCGGCATTGCGGACCTGCTCAAGCCGGGGACGTTTAGCAAGCGCCTGACCATGGGCGTTGGTGCGGAGTATGTGCCCGAGCAGGGTATTCCCTGCGAAATCTCGCCGCAGCAGGCACGTGCCAACGCGCTGCAGCTGGTGCGCCAGTATCCGGATGCCTTTGCCGGGCACGACGTGGAAGACGCGATCCAAAACGACATGATGCTCTTCTATTTCCCCATGGCGCTGGCGGACTTGCGCATGATGGCGAGCTTCCCGGGCAAGGGCCTGAGCAAGGAGGCCTTGGTGTACTACGAGGTGCTCGACTGGGCATACCCCAGGGCAAACTACCTGGACGTTCGCCTCATGGGCATTTTGGAGCCGTGGGACTTTGCCAAGGTCGGTCCGTTCGATCCCGCCATGCAGGAAGGTGACTTTCGCGTTGTCTCAGTCGATGCGTCTACCAAGGACCAGGTGGTCATTGATAAGTTGGCGCTCGACGTTGCGGGCAACGACGCCGAGGCTGTACTGGGGCTCAATAAAAAGAGCATTCGCATGTGGGCGCGCAAGGCCCGCAAACATAAGGACGGCCTGGTGATGGTGCCGGTCTACTTTGTCGATCGTCCGGCGACAGACGGCCGCGATGGCGAGCAGGTGCGCATTGCCGTAAACGGCCAGACGGGCCGCGCGGCCGCGGTGGTGTTTAGCGACAAGCGCGAAACGCATATCGTGGCGCCGCTCAGCCCGAGCCTGCATCTGTCCGGTGAGAGCACCGTGCACGCCACGCCCTTCGAGGTCAAATACGTTAAATCGCCCTTCCTGTACCAGATCGTGCGCCGTGGAGGCGGCGAGCAACCGCGCCAGGTTGCAGCCGCCGTCGAGGGTTCCTACCGAGAGGAGAAGCCCAAACGCCGCGGTCTGCTGGGTGCGCTATTTGGGAAGTAGGGGAGTAGCACCGGTTGTTGCCGTAAGGTGATGGCCGGGGGTGCGGGGCAGCTCTCAGGAGTGCGGGCTGCCGTCTGATTGTTTGAGGGTGCCAGATGTAAATAAACAGTGGAGCGGCTGCAAAAGAGCCTCCTCACTGGGTAAAATCAGGTTGTGCCGAGGAACCCGCTCCTCAGCTAGTCACACTTCGGAAGCGCGGGCAACGCAGGTATTATCGTCTAAAGGGCCGGCTGCAACCGGCCCTTTTCTGTGGCAGCCAATGGACCCACATCAGACGAAGGCCGCGTCTTTGCCTGTCAGGTCACGCTCGCCAGCCACGGCTAGAATGTCGTTGCCGGCGTCCATGACCGGTATTGTTTCGTAGCGTGCGTCGCAACCGCGAGTGCGCCTGCGACGGCTGCGGTGGCTTCGGTCGCAACGTGCTGCTACCCTTGCGTTTCGCCATTAGTCGCTTCGTTGATGGCGCGGTACTCGGCACTCAGCTCGCGCGCCAGCTCTTCCTTGCTTGGAAGATACGGCAGGTATTTGGCGGTAAACACTTGGTCGTTGTCTTCGGGCAGCGTGTACTCGACAATCGAATCGCTTTTGTCCGCGCAGAGCACGATGCCTATGGGCGGATTGTCGCCTTCGTTCATGAGCTCGCGCGTGTAGTAGTTCACATACATTTGCATCTGGCCCAGGTCCTGATGCGTAAGGTCGTCCGTCTTAAGGTCGATGAGCACGAAGCAGCGCATCAGATAGTTGTAAAAAACAAGGTCAATATAGAAATGGCGCCCATCAAAGGTGATGCGCTTTTGGCGCGCCTCGAAAGCGAAACCACGGCCAAGCTCCAGCAGGAACTTCTGAAGATGCGTGATGAGCGCCTGCTCTAGATCGCTCTCGCGAAACGCAGTATCGTCCGAGAAACCTAAAAACTCCAGTACATATGGGTCGCGGATGATATCCTCGGGGCGACGAGCCGGGGCGCTCTTTTGGATTTCCTGGGTGACGGCCTCCTTGTCCTTGCTGGCAAGTAGGCGCTCGCGGAACATGGTGTTGATCTGGCGTTCGAGCTGACGCGTGCTCCAACGAGAATCGGCGCATTCGTTCATGTACCATGTTCGAGCATCAGGGTCGGTTATACGCGATAACCTGCGGTAATGTGTCCAATTCAATTCGGAACGCAGCGCGTTCCGGATTGGGAACGCAAGATAAAACTGACGCATGTATCTTAAGCTTCTGGCGTTGAAGCCTCTGCCAAAATCCTTAGTCAATCTAACGGCAAGTTCGTCGATCAGTGCATCGCCATACTTGGCGCGCCCCTCTCCGCCCTGTTCATCAACAATACTCTTGCCGATCTCCCAATATGCCTCAACCATCGCAAAGTTAACGGCGGTATAGGCCTTGTCGCGAGCGGCGTTGAGAATCGAGGAGACCTGCTTGTAAAAACCTTCGGGCACGATTGCCGATTCTCCACGGTTTAC
>DBFAHJ010000024.1:0-8240 GCA_048227095.1 Collinsella aerofaciens
GACGAGGAAGGCAAGGGCTGCGATCCACATGAGCGGCTTGATCTTGGAGGCCTCGCCCTTAAAGAGCGCGACGATCACGTAGGCGATAAAGCCCAGGCCAATGCCGGCAGAGATGGAGTAGGTGAAGGGCACGCCGGCGACGATCATGAACGCCGGGAAACCCTGCGACACGTCGGACCAGTCGATCTCGGAGGCTTCGCTCATCATGAGGTAGCCGACGTAGACCAGAGCACCGCAGGTGGCGGCGCTGGAAACGATGGTGACGATGGGGGAGAAGAACGCGGCGAGAATGAACAGCACGCCGGTGGTGACGGAGGTGAGGCCCGTGCGGCCACCGTCGGCGGCGCCGGAAGTGGACTCGACGAAGGTGGTGATGGAGGAGACGCCCATGAAACCGCCCACAGCAGCGGCGGCGGAGTCGACGATCAGGATCTCCTTGATATTCTCGACGTTGCCGTCGTCGGTGAGGAACTCGCCCTGCTTGGCCACGGCCATCGCGGTGCCCATGGTGTCGAAGAAGTCACTCATGAGCAGCGAGAACGAGATGACGAGGAGCGTGGGGTCGGTAAGGACCTTGACGATGGCGGGCACGCCGCCGGCGTCGGCGATGGGGCCACCGATGCTCGAGAAGTCGAGCGGGGCGATGATACCGGTCGGAGCATGGGTCACACCTAGGGGGATACCGGCGATGACGGCGACGACGATGCCGATGAGCAGCGAGCCGGGGACGTTGCGGCAGGCGAGGGCGACTGTCACCAGGATGGAGATGATGCCGACGATGAAGGTGGGGGAGGTGATGTCGCCCAGACCGACGAGTGTACCGGTGCCAGCGGTGATAATGCCGGCATCGCACAGGCCAATCATGGCGATGAACAGGCCCAGACCCACCGAGATGGCGTGACGCAGGACAACCGGGATGGCGTCCATGATGGCCTCGCGCAGGCCACAAAGCACGAGCAGCAAGATGACGATACCCTCGAGGAAGATGACGCTCATGGCCACGTGCCAGTCACCGCCGCAGACGGTGGTGGTGATTCCGGCGATCATCGCGTTGACGCCTAAGCCCGACGCGCAGGCGAGCGGGCGGTTAGCGAAGATGCCCATGCAGATGGTCATGATGCCGGCGCCCAGGCAGGTGGCGCAGGCGAGCGCTCCCGCATCGATGCCAGCGCCCGAGAGCACCGCGGGGTTGACGGCGATGATGTAGGCCATCGCCAGGAATGTTGTCAGTCCAGCGCGGAGTTCGGTCCCGATTGTGGACTTGCGCTCACTGACGTGAAATAGTTCGTCCATGCATACCCTTTCCTTGTTCGGCCCCGAGTTTAGGCCGATTGACACGAACTCACCCACTATATCGCCTTTGTGAAGTTGGTGTTCCTCGCATGTTGATGTTCGGCGGTTTGTAACGGACGGGCGGTATCTTTCGCATGAAATTGTGTAGGTACCGTATACTTAAGCGGTTACAACGACCCCTATGGAGGAACGTATGATTAAAGAGCTTTGCCACGACGAGGCTATCCTGTCCCAGCGTTGCGAGGTTGCGACTGTCGAGGACGAGTCGGTTGCTCAGGACCTGATCGATACCATCAAGTCGCTCGACGATGCCGGCTGCTTGGCCGCTAACCAGATTGGCGTTACCAAGAAGGTTTGCGTCTACCTGGACGATGCCGGCGAGCCCCACGTGCTCTACAACCCCCGTCTGGTGTTTGGCCTGGGCGCCAGCAAGATGGAGGAGAGCTGCCTGACGCACGAGGGGGTCACCAAGTCCACGCGCTATATCAAGTGCAAGGTCGCTTATGACGTGATCGTCGACGGCAAGATGCGCGAGCGCAAGCAGGACTTTGTGGGCTTCGAGGCGCAGATGATTCAACACATGATTGACCACTGTCTAGGAAAGTTGGTCTAAGGGGACCAAAGCACCGCACTTCGTCTCTTTTGGTCCGGGCGTGACATTGTTGTCATGTCCGGGCTTTTGTGTTTAGCGCCTTTTTGTTTGGTGACAATAACCTTAGCAGGAACGTAAAGCTAGGAGGCGCTATGTGTACGAGCATTCGATTTACCGATAATTCTGGCCACATGTATCTAGGCCGCAACCTCGACTGGAGCTTTGACTACGGCCAACAGGTTCGCGTGATGCCGCGCGGGTTTCACATTCCGTATTCGTTTATCGACGACGCGACAGCGGCGCACGCGGTGATTGGTATGTGCATCGATTACAGGAACTACCCTATGTTCTTCGATTGCGGCAACGATGCGGGCCTCGCCGTGGCGGGGCTCAACTTCCCCGGCTATGCCGAGTATGCCGATGGCCCTGTCGACGGCAAGAACAATATCGCGGCCTATGAGTTTCCCCTGTGGGTGGCAGCGACGTTCTCGACGGTCGATGAGGTCGAGGCCGCGCTGCGCGACACGGTGATTGTCGCCAAATCTGCCGGAGAGGGGCTGGGCGTGTCACTGCTCCATTGGATTATCGGCGACAGCCAACGCAGCATCGTGGTCGAGATGATGGCTGACGGCCTGCATGTATACGACAATCCGGTCGACACCCTTGCCAATCAGCCGACTTTCCCGTGGCACATGGAAAACCTGCGCACCTATATCACGGCCACAAGCGATTTTCCGCAGACGGCGACATGGCGTGGCGCCGAGCTTAAGCCCTATGGAGCCGGTGCCGGCATGCGCGGCATTCCGGGCGATTGCTATTCGCCGAGCCGTTTTGTAAAGGCGGCGTACCTCAATGCCAATTACCCACAAAAGGAGAGCGAGACCGAAAACGTCGTTCGCATGTTCCGCTCGCTCGAGGGCGTGGTGATGATCGAGGGAGCGTCCAGGATGGGCGATGGCAAGTTCGAGAAGACTATCTACACCGGATGCTTTAGCGCGCGCACGGGCAATTATTACTACGCGATGTATGGGGATCCGTCGATTCGCTACGTGAGCCTGATGGATGCCGAGGGCGCGAGCCCCGATAGGCTCGTGGTTCCCGAGCCGCGTCGTTCGTAGCTCACTGGTCCGTTGCGACATAAAACGGCCTCGCACCTCTTATGAGATGCGAGGCCGTTGTCGTCAATGGCTGGTGGCGTGTTAGAAGTTGGCGTCGTTGAACTGGGTGCTCTCGAGTCCGTCGAGTTGCTGTTCGGGCGTATCGGCGACGCTCTCGAGCAGCTCGGTGGGATCGACGTTCATGCTCTTGCCGGCCTCGTTGCCGTTGACCAAGTCGTCCGAGAAGATGTCGACCTCCATTTCCTCGGCCTCTTCGATCTGAACTTCGAGCGGCACCTGGGTGCGCACAAGTTTGACGGCCGGGCGCATGCGGGCAAAGAGCGGTACGTACTCGATGATGATGGCCGAGTTCTCGAGACCGTACCAGCGTGCCGGGCTTCCGCAGGCGCGGCGGACGGCGTACTTGATGGCCATCACGCGGTGGTCATTGCGGTTGATGTCCGTTTCGGGGGCAAGCATCTTGCGCAGCATACAAAAGCGGAAATCGCCCACGTTGCCGCGCGTCTCGTAGATGGAGTAGGTGTGATGTTGCGGCGGCAGCTCGCCCGATGCCATCAGGTCGCCAACGATCTGACGCAGATAGGCGTTGACGCGCTGGTTGACCTTAAAGCCCAGGTCCAGGCGCACGCGGAACAAAAAGTCCGTGCCAAAGGTCTCGACGGAATACTCGTGCGTATAGGGTTCGTCGGTAACGTGCACGTTGATGAACCAATATGCCTTGGCGCGCTTGGGGTGCTTGTCCAGGATGGAATAGAGCACGTCGCGGTCGAGTGTGAGCGGGTCGGGGCTGTTGGTGAGAAATACCAGATTGTCGGCGAGCACGGGATAGGTCTCGTCGTTGCGCAGGCGGTTGAGCTGATCGATGTACTTGGAGACGGGCAGCAGGATCGTCTGCGTGCGCTCGATGGCGGTGCCGCGGCGCCACACATACATAAGGCCAAACAGCAGCGCGGCCAGGAAGATCATGACGTAGCCGCCGTCAAAGAACATGGTGAGGCATGAAGCGAAGAAGCACAGCTCAATGGCGCCAAAAAGCAGGGCGAAGACGCAGGCGCTCAGTCTGTGCTTGAGAATGCCGACGATATAGCTCGTCAAAAGCGTCGTGGTCATAAGCATGGTCACGGTAATGGCGAGGCCATAGGCGCTCTCCATGCGCTCGGAGTTCTGGAACAGCAGCACGATGAAGATGCAGCCGACCCACATGATGTTGTTGACGAGCGGAATATAGAGCTGACCCTTGGTGTCGCTGGGGTAGTGGATGCGCAGGTGCGGCATAAGGTTGAGGCGCGTGGCCTCGGATACCAGCGAGAACGAGCCGGTGATGAGCGCCTGCGAGGCAATGATGGCCGCCACGGCCGAAAGCACGATGGCAAAGGGGCGCAGGGGCTCAGGGAGCATCATATAGAACGGGTTGACGATATCCATCGCGAGCATCTGGGGATTGGAATTGTTTGCGAGCAGCCAAGCGCCCTGACCCAGGTAGTTAAGGATAAGCGCCGCCTTAACAAACGGCCAGGATGCGTAGATGTTGGCCTTGCCCACGTGGCCCATGTCTGAATAGAGCGCCTCGGCGCCGGTCGTCGACAGGAAGACGAAGCCGAGCACCATGATGCCCGAGTGGTTGATGGGCGAGAACAGAAACATGACGCCGCGGATGGGGTTGAGCGCGCGCAAGATGGACAGGTTGCCGAGCATGTTGAACAGACCGGCGCCTGCCAGGAACAGGAACCACAGCGTCATGAGCGGACCGAACAGCTTGCCGATTGACGAGGTGCCAGCGCGCTGCATGGCAAACAGGCCGCAGATAATGATGATGGTAATAATGATGACGTTAGTTTGCCCGTCACCCAACAGCGCGTGGCCCCACTCGATGGTGCGCAGACCCTCGATGGCTGTGGTGACCGTGACAGCGGGGGTGAGGATGCCGTCGGCGAGTAGCGCCGCACCGCCGATCATGGCGGGGAGAATCAGCCACGGTGCCACCTTGCGCACCAGGCTAAACAGGGCGAAGATGCCGCCTTCGTTGTGGTTGTCGGCCTTCATGGCGATTACCACGTACTTGACCGTGGTCACGAGCGTCATGGTCCAGATGACGAGCGAAAGCGCGCCCAGGATCATGTCCTCGCTGACGGTACCGATGCCGCCGTTGTTGGCGACGATTGATTTCATGGTGTACATGGGGCTCGTGCCGATGTCGCCATAGACGACGCCGAGCGTTACGAGCAGCATGCCAGCGGAGAGGGGGATGGCTCCGTGCCCGCCTTGACCACGCTGGTCTTGGGGGCTTGCCTCCAGTTTGTTGTGTGCCACGTGGACTCCCTTTGACATCCGGTTATCTGTCTAGGACAGATAATCTTTATGCCGTCTTTATACATACAAGAGCAGTTTGGCACATCAGGTTATTTTAGACAATAATCCCCAGCTGGGGATTATTTATGTACGTAGGTAGCATTTCAAAACAGGGGCTTTTAAGCACGTGCTGTCTGGGCTATGCCAGCCTTGGCGCTTGCGCGCTTGCCGGCGAGTTCGCAAAAAATCGCGCCGCCGATGATAAGCGCGGCGCCCATCAGGCGGACCGGTGTTATGGTTTCGCCCAAAAGGACGGCCGAGAACACGACGGCCGAAAGCGGCTCGAGGTAGCCGACGACGGCGACGGTCTGCACGGGCAGTTTGGCGACGGCACTAAAGTAGAGCAGGCAGCCGATGCCGGTGTTGACGACGCCGAGCATGACGACGGCGCGCCAATCAATACTGGCGGCGACGCCGGCGGGCAGGAATGAGGGAGCACCCTGCGTGATGAGCGTGAGGACCAGCGCGGTCACAAAGGCGGCGCTCACCTGGAGCGTGGAGTTCTCGAGGCCTTCGATGTGTGGCGCGCCCTTGCTGGCGATGACCATCAATGCGTAGCAGAAGGCCGAGACGATGCCGCAAGCGATACCCGCAATGGGCATATTGCCGCCCAGACCTTGTGCCGCGATGAGGAAGGCGCCGCAGGCGACGGCGATAAACCCGGCGATTTTGCCGCCGGTCAGTTTTTCGCCAAAGATGAGTGGGGAGAGCGCCATAACGATGATGGGGCCGCAGTAGTACAGCAGCGAGGATACGCCGACGCCGATCGTCTGGTAGGCGCGGAACAGAAAAATCCAGCTGGTGCCCAGCGCGGCTCCCGAGAGGAGGAGGGCCGCGGCTTCGCGGGGGCGAGATGGCGCCTGCAACTTATGGCGTTGGGTGATGGCGAGGATGGTGACAAGCGAGAGTGCGCCCAAAAACGTGCGCAGTAGCACGATATCGGAGCTCGGCAGCGCGATGGCGGCGGCGATGATGCCGTTGGAGCCAAACAATAGCAATGCTGCTAAGTACGTAAACAGTCCGTTGTTCATGCGCTGACATCCCCTCTATATCTGAGCATGTTCACTATGGGTGAACTGGCTCTAGAAGAAAAGCGAATATAATGCATGGAGAACATGACAAAAACTCATGCAAAGGTGGAAGGGTGCCGTGGAAACGAATATTCAAAAGATGCAGGTGCTGCTGGAGACGGTGCGCGCCGGAAGCTTTACGCGTGCTGCCGAGCGCCTGAGCTATTCGCAGTCGGGCGTGAGCCGTATGGTGGCCGATCTTGAGGCCGACTGGGGTTTTAAGGTGCTCGACCGCAGTCGCGAGGGCGTGGCTCTTTCTGCCGACGGGCGGCAGGTCATGCCGGCTGTCGAGGCGCTCTGCGAGGAATTCACTCGCTTGCAGCGACGGGTGGATGAGATGCGTGGACTCATGCGCGGCAAAATCTGCATCGGTACGTTTTCGAGTGTGGCGACCCACGTGCTGCCGCCGGTGATTGCGCGCTTTCGCGCCGATCATCCGGATGTCGATTATGAGTTGCTGATGGGCGACTATTCAGAGATCGAACAATGGGTGGCAGAGGGCCGCTGCGACCTGGGCTTTATTCCGCGCGAGCCACGCGGCGCCGGCATGGCGTCGCGACCGTTGGTGCAAGACGAGCTGATGGCCGTGGTGCCAGCGGACTCCTCGCTTGCCACCGCGGAGGTCGTTTCCCTTGCCGATTTGGCCAACGAGCAGTTTATCCTGCTGGAACGCGGTAGCGACGACGAGATTACGCCGCTGTTTCGCCGCGCGGGCCTGGCGGTGCGCTCTAAGCTGTCGACCTGGGATGACTATGCGATTATGGCCATGGTCGAGGACGGCCTGGGCGTGAGTATTCTTCCCGCGCTCATCTTGCGCCGTTGTCAGTTCGATGTTGCCGTGCGTTCGCTCGAGGGACATCCCCATCGGCAGATCAATGCGATATATCGCACGGCTGACGTTTCGCTTGCCGCCGCTCGATTCCTTGAATACCTCTAAACGCGTACACGCCATTGTCCGCTTTGGGCAAACCTCGGAGTTCGGTACGTTTTCTTATGAAATTGAACTTTCGAATGAGGCGCGGCGCTATACTGCTTACTAAATTGAACCTCGGTTCAATTCGTGTTCTATAAATTGAACTTTGCCAGCGAGGAGGTTCCTGTGGCCCAAGAGACGTTTAGCGATCGCCTGCGACAGGCTATGTCCGATCGCGACGTTCGCCAGTCGGACGTGATCCGCGCATCGGAGATGCTCGGCAAAAAACTCGGCAAGAGTCAGATGAGCCAATATGTGAGCGGCAAGACGATCCCGCGGCGCGATGTGGCTGAGCTGCTCGCTCGTATTTTGGAGGTCGATGTTACCTGGCTGCTTGCCGGCGACGCCGATCAAGGCGAGGCATCATCACCCCGCAACGATTCCAAGCCCGAACCCCATCCCTCAGCTCAAATTGCAAGGAGCACCACCATGCGTACTTTTTCTAAATCCACCAAGCTCGATAACGTCCTGTATGACGTGCGCGGTCCCGTCGTCGACGAGGCCGCCCGTATGGAGGACGAGGGTGAGCGCATACTCAAGCTCAATATCGGTAACCCGGCGCCCTTCGGTTTCCGCACGCCCGATGAGGTCATCAAGGACATGCGCCAGCAGCTGCCCGACTGCGAAGGCTATTCCAACTCGCGTGGCCTGTTCTCCGCGCGCAAGGCGATCATGCAGTATTCGCAGATCAAGGGCCTGCCCAACGTTCAGATGGAGCATATCTACACGGGCAACGGCGTGTCCGAGCTCATTCAGCTTTCGATGAACGCGCTGCTCGACAATGGCGACGAGATTCTGATCCCCAGCCCCGACTATCCGCTCTGGACGGCGTGCGCAACCCTTGC
>DBFAHJ010000025.1:0-5861 GCA_048227095.1 Collinsella aerofaciens
GCACGGGGAAATACAGGCTCACGAGCACCAGGGCAACGACGATGCCGATGAATAGCCCTCGCTGAGGACCGTGGGTAAAGTCGTAGATCGCCTTGACCACCGCGTTGTCGTTGGCGTAGTGCATAAAGTCCGAGCCCGAAAGACGGTTCGAGGGCCTGCTCGACCTATCGTGCGTTTGAGCCGACGAGCGCTGAGCATGCGACGAACGTGCCGGGCGCACTGGTCCATCTGTCGAAGTATTCACTTGAGCATTGGGGCGCGAGGTACTTGTCGGGCGCTGTATGGAGCGGTCGGCGCCGGCGTAGGCGGACCCACCGAGCTGCACCGTGCGCGCACGGCGAGGCGACGGCTCACGCGAACCGGCGGAATAGTACCTGTTGTCGTAAATCTGATCCATGTGCGCCTTGTGCGGTTGAGGTTTGTTTGCGCTAAGTCCTTTAGTTATAGCACGAGCGCCCGCACCGCCTTCGCCAGCCTTTGCTCGACATAAAAAAGGCGCTGAGCCATATGGCCCAGCGCCCAATGGCGGCCATCAGAAGTGGAACGGAGCCGAGTCAACCCCGCTCCCCGCGTGCACCACTTGTTTAGCGAATGTTGTAAAACGCTGCCTTGCCGGCGTAGCGCGCACTGCCCTCGAGCTCGTCCTCGATGCGAATGAGCTGGTTGTACTTGGCGATACGGTCGCTGCGGCACGGGGCGCCCGACTTGATCTGGCCGGCGTTGACGCCCACGACCAGGTCGGCGATCGTGGAGTCCTCGGTCTCGCCGGAACGGTGGCTCACGATGCAGGCGTAACCAGCCTCCTTGGCGGTCTCGATGGCCTCGAGCGACTCGGTGAGTGTGCCGATCTGGTTGACCTTGACCAGGATCGCGTTGGCGGCGCCCAGCTCGATGCCCTTCTTGAGGCGCTCGGTGTTAGTGACGAACAGGTCGTCACCCACCAGCTGCACCTTGTTGCCAATGCGGCGGGTAAGCTCGACCCAGCCGCCCCAGTCCTCCTCGGCCATGCCGTCCTCGATGGAGATGATGGGATAGGTGTCGACGAGCTTCTCCCAGTAATCGACCATCTGGGCACTCGTGTACTCCACGCCCTCGCCCTTGAGCTCATACATACCGGTCTCAGCGTTGTAGAACTCGGTGGACGCCGGATCCATGGCGTACATGAAGTCGACGCCGGGCTTAAAGCCAGCCTTTTCGACGGCCTTGGTGATGTACTCGAACGGCTCGGCATTGGTCTTAAGGTTGGGGGCAAAGCCGCCCTCGTCGCCCACGCCGCCGCCCAGGCCGGCCTCGTGCAGCACGCCCTTGAGGGTGTGGTAGACCTCGGCGCACCAGCGCAGGCCCTCGGCAAAGCTCGGAGCACCCACGGGCATGATCATGAACTCCTGGAAGTCAACGTTGTTGTCGGCATGCACGCCGCCGTTGAGAATGTTCATCATAGGTGTGGGCAGCAGGTGGGCGTTGACGCCGCCCAGGTACTGGTACAGCGACAGGCCCGCCGACTCGGCAGCGGCGCGGGCGACGGCCAGCGACACGCCCAGGATGGCGTTGGCGCCGAGCTTGGTCTTGTTGGGGGTACCGTCCGCGGCAATCAGCGCGGCATCGACGGCGCGCTGGTCGAAGGCGTCGAGGCCCACGACGGCGTTAGCGCACTCGTTGTTGACGTGCTCGACGGCCTGCGAAACGCCCTTGCCCAGGTAGCGGCCCTTGTCGCCATCGCGTAGCTCGCAGGCCTCAAAGGCGCCAGTCGAAGCACCCGAAGGCACCATTGCGCGGCCAAAGCTGCCGTCCTCGAGCACGACCTCGACCTCGACGGTGGGGTTGCCGCGGCTGTCGAGCACCTCGCGACCGTAGACGTCCAAAATATCGCTCATGTTGTCTCCCTCTCACTTGGAAACGTAGTGGATGCAAGCGACCGGCTGACCGTGCACCATCGGTGCGTCTCCGTAAGTTAGCCATGTCGCACTTTTTGCATTATGCCCTAAGTTAGCCGAGGGATACACTTGATTTTCGAAAAATTTAGCGGGAACGATGAGGCGTATCAGCCCGTCGTTCCCGCAGTCTTACTCCTCCGCCTTTGCGGCATCCCACAGGTCGTTGAGGCCGTGGGTCGAAAGCTCGGCAAGATCCACGTGAGCATCGGCCGCCATCTGCTCCATCGCGGCCCAGCGGCGGCGGAACTTTGCCGTGCTGGCGCGCAGGGCGCTCTCGGCGTCGATCCCCTCTTTGCGCGCGACGTTGACCAGGGCAAAGAGCAGATCGCCAAACTCCATTTCGCGCTCGGGCGTTCCGGGGGCCTCGGCCTCAAACTCGGCACGTTCCTCGGCGACCTCGTCCCACACGTCCTGGACCGTCTCCCACTCAAAGCCCACGGCAGCCGCCTTGCGCGACACCTTCTGAGCCTGCATCAGCGCCGGCAGATGCGTGGGCACGCCGTCGAGCAGACCCTCGGGCGCGGCCTCGCCCGCCGCCACGGCCTTGTCCTTGGCAGCCCTCTCGGCAAGCTTGACCTCGTCCCAAATCTTGAGCACCTCGTCGGAGCTCTCGGCATCCGCATCGCCAAACACGTGTGGGTGGCGACGGATGAGCTTGGCGTCGATATCGCGCGCCACATCGGCCAGCGTAAACTCGCCGGCGTCCGCCGCAATCTGCGCATGCAGTACTACTTGCATGAGCACATCGCCCAGCTCCTCGCGTAGGTGAACCGCGTCGTCCGCCTCGATGCAGTCGAGCGCCTCGTAGGCCTCCTCGATCATGTTCTTGCCAATGCTGCGGTGTGTCTGTTCGCGATCCCACGGGCAGCCATCGGGCTGACGCAGACGCCAGATGGTCTGCACCAGATGCTGCAGCTCGGCCGACGCATCGACCAGCGTGGACAGATCGCGCGAGCCCTCGGCATTTTGCTGAGCCATGTGCTCTGCCATGGTTAGTCCTCCTCCAGGATCACATGACGGAACGTTCCACCCTCGTAGATGCCGTAGCTGTGCGTGCCGTCCTTGGGGATGCTCACGCTGCCGGGGTTGAAGAGCCACAGGCCCGGGTGCGCGGCGCTCTCCTCGTTGACTTTGACGTGCGTGTGACCGTAGACGAGCGCGGAGCCCTCGGGCAGCGCGGGCGCGTGGTCGACGCTGTTGTGCATGCCGGCGCCAAAGACATGGCCGTGCGTCAGGAACAGCTCACGGCCGGTCTCGTCGAACAGCGTGGCGTAGTCGGCCATGACGGGGAAGTCGAGCACCATCTGGTCGACCTCGGCATCGCAGTTGCCGCGTACCGCGATGATGCGGTCGGCCAGGGCGTTGAGCAGCGGGATTACGCGCTTGGGGGCGTAATCGCGCGGCAGGTCGTTGCGCGGACCGTGGTAGAGCAGGTCGCCCAGCAGGACGATGCGGTCGGGCTGCTGGGATTCGATGGCGGCGACCAGGCGCTCGGCCCAGTATGCCGAGCCGTGGATGTCAGAAGCGATGAGGTATTTCATGGGGGATCCTTTCGGTGAGGTTGATGGGGCGGGTGTGGCGCGTCGCCGACCGTGTTACTCAAATCGCAGTGCCGCGGCTTGTGCTGCCTGCATAACGCGCTGGAGCGGCACATTGTGCTCGCGGGCGAGACGGGCGCAGTCCTCGTACTCGGGCGCTGCACGCTCGCTGCCGTCGGGCAGGGTGGCCACCTTGACGGACACCTCGCCCCATGGCGTCGTTACGCGCTCAAAGCGGCGTGGCAGGCAAACGCGCTCCATGACCTGGCGACGAATGCCGTTGGTCGTGGTTTCCAAAAAGATAATCGTCTGCAGGCGCTCGATATCCTCGTGAGCACAGATTACCTGCAGCTGCCAACTGGGACGGCCTTTCTTGCAATAGAGGGGCAGCCAATGCACCTCGCGCGCACCCGCCTCGCGCAGGCGGTCGGCAGCGTAGGCGAGCACCTCGGGCGACGCGTCGTCGATGTCGCATTCCAGCTTGACGATGGTTTCGGGTGCATCGGTCTCGCGGGACAGCGGGGATGTGCTATCGCATTGCATACGGTCCGAATCCTTTCCGCGCGGGCTCGTTTTGTTCATCCAAACGCTAGCACATCGGACGTGGCACAGGCATGACTTTCGTCCGTCGCCGCCCTCGCCCCTATCCAAACATGTACATCAGCCTCCAAACATGTCATTTTTTGCAGCTTTTGGAGGCTGATGTACATGTTTTGAGAGCGCAAGCGAGGCCGCACCGCGCACCGCACAGCCTTTCCAATCGATTTCGAGCTCCGGCGTGCCCGGCGTGTTAAAAGCTACACCATTACAATGGAGCGGATTCGCCAAATGCAAAGGAGTCGCCATGTCTGCCTGCCCGCTGGTCGATTGCCATACCCACACCTCGTTCTCGGACGGCCATGCCTCGTTTGAAGACAACGTTCGCGCCGCTGCTGCGGCCGGCTGCCGCGTCATGGTCTCGGCCGACCATCTCACACTGCCCGCCAGCATGGATGCCAACTGCGAAGTGCAGGTTACTGAGAGCGACCTGCCGGCACATCGTCTGGCTTTTGAGGATGCTCGCAAGCTTGCCGCGCAAATCGCGCCGGAGCTCGAGCTTATCTATGGCTTTGAATGCGATTGGTACGAGGGCTGCGAGCCTTTGGTTGAGCGCTGGTCCCAGGACGCCGTCGTACGCCTGGGCAGCGTGCATTGGATTGGCAACCCAGGCGATATCATGGCCGGTGCCGCGGGTACGGCGGGAACGGAAAACGTCGCTCGCCCCGATACACCCGATTCCCTTTGCGGCTGGATCGATGATGACACCAACCTGCATGTTTGGGAAAACCTGGGGGTACACGGCGTGTGGGAGCGCTACGTCGACGACTGGTGCCGCGCTTGCGAAAGCTCACTCAACTTTGACGTAATGGCCCATCCCGACCTGGTCATGCGCTTTTCGAAGGAAGGCTTTGCGCCCGACTTTGACCCGACGCCGTTCTGGGGGCAGATGGCCGAGTGCGCTCACGACACGGGCCGCCGCGTTGAGGTCTCGACCGCCGCGCCGCGCAAGGGGCTCGACGATTACTATCCCGCGACCGGGCTATTGCGTTGCTTCGCCCACGCCGAGGTACCCATCACCTTTGGCTCGGACGCACACCGCGCCTGCGACATCTGCTGGAACATCCGCGAGGCCCAGGCCCACGCTTACGACTGCGGCTACCGAACCTTCGACATCCCCCACCCCAACGGCGAATGGGAATCCACACCCCTCGACTAGCCATCCCTTCATAAGTTGCGGTGGAATAGGGATTGTTTTGCCTGATGAAGCGCTTAAACAGTCCCTATTTCACCGCAACTTCCATGACCCCGTTACATCAACAAAGACTGTCCCAAACGACTAGTGGCGGCGGGCGTTGAGTTCGCCGGCAAGCTCGTCGAGGGTGATACCGTAGCGCTCAAGGGTTACGAGCAGGTGGTAGACCAGGTCGCCGGCCTCGTAGCGGATGTGATCGTGATCGTTATCCTTGCAGGCCATAATCACCTCGCTTGCCTCCTCGGCAAGCTTCTTGAGCAGCTCGTCCTCGACGTCGGTCAGCAGACGCGCGGTATAGCTCTCCTGCGGCGATGCATCACGACGACCGTGAATCACCTCGGCCAGACCTGTCAACGTCTCACCGATATTTCCATCCTGAACGTTTGCGGTGCGCACACCCATAGTTCAATCCTTTCTGGTGCCGAGCGTCTAATCGAGCGCCCGCCCTACGCGAGCTTCTTAAAGAAGCAGGTACGGTTGCCGGTGTGGCAGGCCGGACCCGGCGAGTCGACCTTGACCAGCAGCGTATCGCTATCGCAGTCGGCCCAGAGCTCCTTGACCGCTTGCATATTGCCGCTCGTCGCGCCCTTGTTCCAG
>DBFAHJ010000026.1:0-4732 GCA_048227095.1 Collinsella aerofaciens
GGACCTTGGGATTAAGAGTCCCCTGCTCTACCAACTGAGCTAACGACCCAAAGCTAAAGTCCGTTGTGGCGGACTTTAGAGGAGATATCGTGTGGTGGGCCGTCAGGGGGTCGAACCCTGGACCTTGGGATTAAGAGTCCCCTGCTCTACCAACTGAGCTAACGACCCGATATCAACACGAAGCAAGAACTGGGGTGGGTAAAGGGACTCGAACCCTCGACCTACGGGACCACAACCCGTCGCTCTAGCCAACTGAGCTACACCCACCGTGTCCTGTGCGCTTCGCGCTCGACTATTATTGCAAGGAACGCCACGTGATGCAAGCCCCAATTTTCAAGAATTTTGAAAAGAGTCTTTCGAGACCATTTCGAGCAAATCCCACCGGTTTCATAGGAGTAAACTTGCCCCACTGCAAATGCTCGAAAGGACCGTCATGAAAGAACTCTCCAACCGCACGGCAACGTTTACCGATTCGGTCATCCGCCGCATGACACGCATCTCCAATAAGTACGGCGCTGTCAATCTCTCGCAGGGCTTCCCTGACTTCGATCCCCCAGCGCAGCTGCTCGATAGCCTCAGCACCATCGCCACCGACCCCAAGCCGCTTTACCACCAGTACTCCATCACCTGGGGCTCCCAGGCCATGCGTGAGGCGCTTGCCGCCAAGCAGGAGCATTTTATGGGCATGTCGGTAAACCCCAACGAGAATATCGTAGTCACCTGCGGCTCCACCGAGGCCATGATGGCCGCCATGATGACGGTTACGAACCCCGGAGACAAGGTCGTCATCTTCTCGCCGTTCTACGAGAACTACGGCGCCGACACGATCCTTTCGGGTGCCGAGCCTATCTACGTGCCGCTCAACCCGCCCACATTCGACTTTGACCGCGAGACACTCGAGGCGGCCTTCCGCGACAACGACCCCAAGGCCATCGTCCTGTGCAACCCTTCCAACCCTTGCGGCAAGGTCTTTACGCGCGAGGAGCTCACCTTTATCGCCGACCTCTGCAAAAAGTACGACACCTACTGCATCACCGACGAGGTGTACGAGCACATCGTCTACGCGCCCCACGAGCACGTCTATATGGCCACGCTGCCCGGCATGTTCGAGCGAACCATCAGCTGCAGCTCGCTGTCCAAAACGTACTCCATCACCGGCTGGCGTCTGGGCTACACCATTGCCCCGGCCCAGATCACCGAGCGCATCAAGAAGGTCCACGACTTCCTCACCGTGGGTGCCGCCGCTCCCCTGCAGGAAGCTGTCGTCACCGCCCTCAACTTCGACGACAGCTATTACCAGGAGGTCCTCGACCTCTACACCGCCAAGCGCGACCTGTTCTGTCAGGGACTCGGCAGCATCGGCCTCACGCACAACGTGCCGCAGGGCGCCTACTACGTCATGATGGACATCTCTGAGTTTGGCTATGACAGCGACCTCGAATTCTGCGAGGACCTCGCGTCTAAGGTGGGCGTGGGCGCCGTGCCCGGCTCGAGCTTCTTCCGCGAGCCCGTCAACCATCTGATTCGTTTCCACTTTGCCAAGCGAGACGAGACGCTTAACGCGGCGCTGGAGAACCTCAAGTCGCTACGTGATAAAATCAAGCCGCGCGGGTAAGGACGGCCCGGCAACTAAAGCAACCAAAGAAGCCCCGCACCGCCCGCCGCGTTGCGAGGCTTCTTTCTATAGCGCTTTCTTAAATAGTTTAGAGCTCTATACTTTAGTCACGGAGCAACTCGTCCCAGAGAGAGGAATACTATGGCAGAGCAGCAGCTTATCGGAGCGCTCGAGGCCGGTGGCACCAAGATGGTCTGCGCCACGGGCTATGCGGACGGTACGGTCCTAGAGCGCGAGCAGATCGCGACCACGACCCCGCAGGAGACCGTTGAGGCCGTCAACGCATGGTTTGCCGACAAGGGCATCGCCGCGCTGGGCATCGGCGCCTTTGGCCCCACCGCAGTCAACCCTGCCTCGCCCCAATACGGCAAGATCCTGGAGACGCCCAAAACGGCATGGCGCTACTTTGACCTGCTGGGCACTATCCAAAACGAGCTCAATATCCCCTGCGGCTACGATACCGACGTCAACGTCGCCTGCCTGGGCGAGGTCACGTTTGGTTGCGCCAAGGGCCTCACCGACGTGGTCTACCTGACCATCGGCACCGGCGTGGGCGCCGGCGTGCTCTCGGGCGGTAAGCTCGTGCACGGCATGATGCATCCCGAGGCCGGCCACATCCTGGTCACGCGCGACCCGCGCGACACCATTGGCGAGCACAGCGCCTGCCCCTTCCACGACAACTGTCTCGAGGGCCTCATCGCCGGCCCCGGCGTTAAAAAGCGCTGGGATGGCAAGAGCGCCGGAGACATGGCCGATGACCCGGAGGCCATGGACCTGCTCGCCGGCTATCTGGCACAGGCGCTCATGACCTACACGCTGTGCTACGCGCCGCAAAAGATCATCATCGGCGGCGGCGTGGCCGACCACACCCCCATCGTGCCGCTCGCACGCAAGAAATGTGCCGAAATGCTCAACGGCTATATCGTCACGCCCGAGGTCAACGACATCGATACCTACATTGTCAACAACAGCCTCGAGGGCAAGCAGGGCATCATGGGTTGCCTTGCCCTGGGCGCACAGGCGCTTCAGTAACAGACGCACCCACGGGGCGTGGCGCGCCCAGCAAATCCGACCAATGGAACGACGCCACCACGCCTCATATAAGCCCTCAAATAAAAAAGGCCGCCTAGGACCAAACAATACGTCCTAGGCGGCCTTTTTGGCGTACATCAGCGACCGTAAGAGATATCGGAGCACAACGCCCATTGCCGCTCCACAGCAGTCGATCATCACATCGGTGATCATGCCGGCGCGTCCCGGCACAAAGAGCTGAATCGTCTCGTCGATCGAGGGAATCAGCAGCAGGAACACCGCCGTGGGCAGCAGCACGTCAAAGGTGTGCCGGCCCTCAAAATCAAAAGCGTGCGTTGCCAGGATGCCGAGCACCATATACTCGGTAAAATGCGCGCACTTGCGAACAACAAAGTTGGTCACCCATTCATATGGAAGTCCCACGCCG
Source organism: Collinsella aerofaciens (assembly GCA_048227095.1). Lineage (GTDB taxonomy): Bacteria > Actinomycetota > Coriobacteriia > Coriobacteriales > Coriobacteriaceae > Collinsella > Collinsella aerofaciens_CF. The sequence continues at coordinate 3,075 of DBFAHJ010000026.1, forward strand.
TGCAGGAAACCGCGGATAGCTTCCATGACCGTTAGGCTCAGCGAGCCCGACCCCGAGCCGGGAACCAGCGAATTGCCCCAGATCAAGAGCGCCATCAGGCAGGTCACGACCGCCCATTTTCGATTGATCTTAACCATGCAGAAGTTATGCCTCCGCGCGGAGCGGCGCGAAGCTGGCGGTACCGCCCTCGATAACGCTCAGATAGGCACGGCCCGTACGCTTGGCGGTAGAGGACTGCAGGCGCTCGATCTCTTCCTCGAGGATCTGATTGACGCGCTCGTGACGACGATTTTCCATAATGCCGGCGGCAATAGCCTCGGCCCGCTCGATGCTCTCGCGCGAGATACGGGCGGTATCCTCGGGGAACACAGCGCTGTGACGGCCGACATAGGCGGGAGCAGCAGGCTGAGGGGCAGCGACGGGAGTGGGGACTGCAACAGGAGCGGGCTCGTCAATCTCATCCAGAATCGCGGTGGCGGCGGCCCACATGTCCTCGTGGCCCGAGTAATCGGCCATGGGGACATCGACCTCGAGCGAGGCGTCCGGAAGGTCGCCGGTGTCGATGCGATCTTGGGCATCAATCGATGCGGTGATGGCTGCAGGTTCATCGAGGTCGTCAAGATCGATGTCCGCGGCACCGGAGATGATAGGCATGCTGGCGAGGTTTGCGTTGTACGGCGCAGCCTCAGCCGCCTGCTGCTGAGCAGGAGCGCCCCAAAGCGAGCTCTCGGCGGCACGGCGGGCGGCAACGGCCTCCTCGTCCGCGGTAATGGCTTCATCAACGTACGAATAATCGGCAGAAGCGTTCGCGTCGCCCGAGGTAGCGTTGTAGGCGTTATTGGCTGCCGCGTTGGCAACGAGTGCCACGAAAGCCGCCGTGCTGCCCGCAGGGGCGGCCTGGGAGCCCGACACGGCGCGCGCCGCGGCGGCGATGTCGTCACGATTGAAGGAGCCGGTCTGCCCGCCGTTGGTAAGCTCGTCGATGGCGACTTGATAGACGTCGCGCGAGTGTGCAGGGTCGCAGCTCACCGGCGAATCGTCGTCGAGCATACTGTCGATCATGGACCAAGCCTCGGCCTCGTCCATAGCATCTGCGGCTCGAGCGATGGTAGGGACACCATCATCGGCATGACGGCGCTGGAACGCACCAGTCAGGCCGGAAAGGTATGCCGAGGTAGACTGCTCCGCCTGAGCCTGAGAAGCAGAAGCCGCAGCGTAAGGAGTCGCATCCTGCTGCTGAGCCGGAATCGAGGCGGTCTTGAACTCACTTTGATGTTGATTGAGATTGGCAGCACCGCCCATGGCATCGGGCTGGAACAGACGCTCTTCACGCTGCGCACGGTACTCGGAGATGCCCAGCGAGGCGGCATAGATACCCACGCCCGCCACCGCGCCCACGGCGAAGGGAACCGCACCCGCCACGACCGTCTCGTTCACCGACGAAAACGGCAGCGTCGCGGCATACATAACCACGGGGGCGGCCAGGCCGATCCCGCACGAAAGTCCGGCAAGGACTGCTCGTTGTGTTGCATCAGAAGAAGCCATGAGCTCTCCCCATCTTCCAGCACCCAAATCGCATCATTCAGTTGGCTGCGCGAGAGAAGATGAAGCGGGGCTATGCCCCAAAGCAACGGTATATGGTTCGTTTCATCTGCGTT
>DBFAHJ010000027.1:0-3930 GCA_048227095.1 Collinsella aerofaciens
GCCAGGCGCTGCATCTTGTTCACGGCCTTGAACTTGGTGAACAGCGGCACGTACTCAAAGCTCACGTTGGAGTTCTCCAGGCCGTACCAACGCGCGGGCGTGCCGGCGGCGCGGCGAATGATGTACTTGAGCGTGATGGCCGTACGCTCGCTGGGCTCCACATCGCTTTCGGGCGCCAGAAGCTTACGGATCAGGACGAACTTGAACGTGCCGATGTTACCCGGATCCTTGTAGACCGAGTAGTCATGCGTCTGCGGCGGCAGCTCGCCGGTGGCAGCCAGGTCCTGAACAACCTGACGCAGGTAGGCATTGACGCGCTGGTTGATCTTGTAGCCCAGGTACAGGTGCACGCGGAACACGTAGTCGGTGCCGAACGTCTCGACCGAATAGGCAAAGGTGTGCGGTTCGTCCATGGTCTCGACATTCACGAACCACCAGGCGCGGGCACGCTTGGGATGCTTGTCCAAGATCGAATAGACGATATCGCGGTCGATGTAGTCGGTATGGGTGTCCTTGGTCAGGTACACGACGTTGTCACTCATGCGCTCGTAACGGTCGTCGTCGCGCAGGCGCTTGAGCTGCGGCAGGTAGCTGCGCAGCGGCAGCAGCGTAAACTGGCGCTGCTCGACCGCCGTGCCGTTGTACCAGCACACCATAATGCCCATGATGAGTGCAGCCATGAGGATGGTGAAATAGCCGCCGTGGAAGAACTTGGTGAGCGAGCTCACGAAGAAGAAGCCTTCGAGCAAAAGGAAGAAGGCCGCGAAGATCCACGGAGCAACCTTGAGCTTGCGCTCCTCGTGCAGGTAGAAGAAGAGCAGTAGCGTGGTGCACATCATAGTCAGCGTAATGGCAAGGCCGTAGGCGGCTTCCATATGCGCCGAGTTCTGGAACAGCAGCACCACGATGACGCAGCCCACAAGCATGACGTTGTTGACCATGGGGATGTAGAGCTGGCCTTTGGTCTCGGCAGGGTAGAAGACCTGCATGTGCGGCATGAGGTCCAGACGGCTGGCCTCGGACACCAGCGAAAACGCGCCGGTGATGAGCGCCTGCGAGGCAATGATGGCCGCGACGGTGGAAAGGCCAACGGCAAACGGGCGCAGGCCCGGGGCGAGCATCTGGTAGAACGGGTTGAGGTCGGCAATGCCCATGAGCTCGGGGTTGGCAGCGTTGTTCATAAGCCAAGCGCCCTGGCCCATATAGGAAAGCAGCAGGCAGCACTTAACGAACGGCCAGGTAGCGTAGATATTGCCGCGGCCGACGTGGCCCATGTCGGAGTAGAGCGCCTCGGCACCGGTGGTGGCGAGGAAGCAGCTGCCCAGAATCATGATGCCCGCGTGGTTGTTGGGGCTCAACAAAAAGGCGATGCCGCGGAGCGGGTTGAGGCACAGCAGCACGGCGGGGTGCTGTAAGACAAAGAACAAACCCGTGCCGCCCAGGAATAGGAACCACAGCGTCATGATGGGGCCAAAGGCGTGACCGATCTTGGCCGTACCGATGCGCTGTACCAAGAAGAGCACGATGATGATGGCGAGCGTAATGGCGACGACGCGGCCCTGGTCATCGCCCAGCACGGCATGAACCGCCGGGATAGTGCGCAGGCCCTCGATGGCCGTGGTAACGGTAACGGCCGGCGTCAGGATGCCGTCGGCGAGCAACGCGGCGCCACCCAGCATGGCGGGGATGATAAGCCACTTGCCGCAGCGCCTGACCAGGCTGTACAGGGCAAAGATGCCGCCCTCACCATGGTTATCGGCGCGCAGCGAGATGAGCACATACTTGATGGTGGTCAGCAACGTGACCGTCCACACGACAAGGGAGAGCGCGCCGAGCACGAACTCCTCCGTGACGCTTCCGATGCCGCCGTTGCCGGCAACGAGCGCCTTGGTTACATACATGGGGCTGGTGCCGATATCGCCGTACACCACGCCTAGCGTGACGAGCATCGCCGAGATGCTCACAGGAATCGCAGCGTGCGAGGCTGCCTCCTTGGCCTTTTGTTCCATAAGCCGGTTTCCTCCCAACTTTAATGTTCGAAGGGATTATAGGTAATCGGCCCATGTTTTAATGCACTGTTTTCCCAGCTAGATAAAGATTTATACAGTCTTTAGGCTACCGCGGCGATATGAAGTGTGACAAAGGGACTATCCCCTTGTCACATTCGTCATTTTCCGAGCCAGTTTTTGAACCACCACTCCATGGAGCGGCTCATCTCGGCCATAAAGGGGCTCGTGTGCTTGCGGGTGTAGATATCCACGACGCGCTCCCCCACCTCGCGGGCGTGCGGGCGAAACATCGCATCCATCTCGGCCACCTGCGCATCCATAGTCGCGGCATCCGCACGGCAGTAGCGCTCCTCGTGCACCAGGTTCACCACGGGGTGCGCGATTGCCGGGCGCTCCTTACGGGGCGTGCCGATGATGAGCATCGACAGCGGCATGGTATAGGGCGGCAGATCGAGCAGCGCGGCAACTTCCTCGGCGTTCTCGACGATGTCGCCGATATAGCAGCTCCCCAGCCCCAGGGCCTCGGCGGCAACCACGGCGTTTTGCGCGGCGATCACGGCATCCTGAGCCGCGATGGCAAAGTCGCCCAGACCCGGCGCGCGGCGGGGCGCCTTGCCCGTACGCTCGACAAACTCGGGCTCAAAGCAGCCCACGTGCTCAAACAGATCGATCCACTTGGCATAGTCGACCACAAATATAAGTGCCCAGGGCGCCTTGGCGATCATGGGCTGGTGGTCGCACAGGTCGGCCAGGCGGTCGAGCGTTGCCCGCTCGCGGACGCTCACGATGGAATACATCATCATGGCGCCCGCCGACGGCGCGCGGCTCGCCGCATGCAAGATCGCCGCCCGCTGCTCGTCGGTCACCGCCACGGGACGGTCGTCGTCATCACGCGCGAAGGCACGCGTGGACGAGCGGTGTTCCAAGATGTCCAGCGCCGCGTTGCCCGTAGTCTCGACCGGATAGCCGCCCGCGTCCACGCCCACAGCTCCGCCGCAGTACTCGGTGCCCGTCATACAAACCTGCTCGCCCATAGCTCTATCCTCGCTAATTCTTTAAGAAGCCTTTACGTTTCCGTGTAATTCCCGTCCATTATCGCGCAGGCCGCCACTACATTGCGCCACACCGCCACACGTGCGCGTTAATATGGCTGGTTGTTGTGCGCAGCCACCAATTGCAGCGCATATCTTGGTAACAATCGGGTAAACCTCCGCTTTCGTACGTTTTAGTTTGTGAGGAGTCTCAGCATGTTCGCTGCCGCCATCTCGCTCGTCGGTCTTGCGGCGACCGTCTACCTTGTCTTGCGCGAGGCCAAGGCCATTTGCGCTCAGTCGGGCACCGTTGCCAAAAGCGCTCTTGGGTGGAGCGTCGCCTTCGGCCTGTTCCAGCTCTTTTTGACCATTTGGGGCGCCATTGGCCTCGTCGCCCAAAACGAGCCGCTCGCCTTTGTGATGCTCATCCTGACCAACGCCATCCTCACCGGCTGCGCTTGGGCCAGCATCGCACGCGACCGCATCGCCCCGCGCGTCTTTGCGTTCGCCAAGCCCGACGCCCCCGCCCCCACCGGCAAGCTCGCCCGCCTGCGCGGCGCCTTTGTGGGCAAACCACTCGTCGCCGCCGTCCTGTGCCTGCTGCTCGCCGGCGTCTTTGCGCTGCTGGGCATGGAGGTCTCGTCCAACCACGACTTTACCTGGGTCTACCCCCTGTGCATCCTGCTCGAGTGGGCCATCATCACCGTGCTCATGGTCGGCCTGTTCTTCCTGTTCCAGCGCCACGGCGTAGCTCCCGCGGTCCTGGCCTTTGCCCTCTTTGTCCTGGGCATTGCCGAGTTCTTCGTCATCACGTTTAAATCCATGCCCATCCAGCCGGGCGACCTTTCGGCCATCTCCACCGCCGCCGCGGTCGCCGGCACCGGCTACAC
>DBFAHJ010000028.1:0-6701 GCA_048227095.1 Collinsella aerofaciens
GCTTTTTGGACAGCGGCGCCGCCTTTGAGTATTCGGTCTCGCGCAACGTTGGCGACCGCTTTGAGTTGCACAACGTAACGTTGGCATAGGTTTTTGTAGTCATCCGGGCGCTCGCTTTGAGCTGTTTTGTGCAGCGCCCGCGCAACACAATGGGGGTATGAACATGTCCGATTTGATTAAACTGACGCCGATCTTTCACGAGAAGATCTGGGGCGGCCGCCAGCTCGAAACCGTATTTGGTTACGACATTCCCGAAGGTCCCATCGGTGAGTGCTGGGCCATCTCGGCCCATCCCAACGGTGACTGCCAGATTGCGGAGGGCCCGTATGCCGGTCACACGCTGTCGTGGCTGTGGGCCGAGCACCGCGAGCTCTTTGGCAATTGCGAGGGCAAGGAGTTCCCGCTGCTCATTAAGATTCTGGATGCCAAGGACGACCTTTCAATCCAGATTCATCCCAACGACGAGTACGCCGCCAAGCACGAGAACGGCAGCCTGGGCAAAACCGAGTGCTGGTATGTGCTGGACTGCGAGCCCGGCGCCACGATCATCGTCGGCCAGCGCGCGCACGACCGCGCCGAGGCCGCACAGATGATCGAAGAGGGCCGTTGGGACGAGATGCTCAACGTGCTGCCGATTCACAAGGGAGACTTTTTCCAGATTGATTCCGGTACCGTGCACGCCATCAAGACCGGCACGCTCATTTTGGAGACGCAGCAGTCGAGCGACGTGACGTATCGCCTGTACGACTACGACCGTCCCGGCACCGACGGCAAGCTGCGTCCGCTGCACATTGAGCAGAGCCTCGACTGCATCGACTTTGATGCTCAGGCTCCGACCGACGGCACCGTGACCGCGCCCGAGGTCGACGGCGTGACCGAGCTCGAGTCCAACCCCTGCTACACCGTCGACCGCGTGCGTGTGAACGGCAGCAAGGCCCTCGACCAGCGCTGGCCCTTCATGTGCCTGTCGGTCATCGACGGCGAAGGCACCGTCTGCGGCGACCCCGTCCACAAGGGAAGCCACCTGCTGGCTCCGAGCACCGTCGGCTCCATCGACCTCGAAGGCAAGATGGAACTGATCGTCTCGCACCTGTAGATCGCACCAACAACCCAAACGCAACAAGGGGCTCCCCCGTTCATCAACGGAGGAGCCCCTACTCGTATCTACATATCAGCCCACCCAGCTCTCCAGATCAAAAAGCGAACGAGCAGAGCGACGTTCGCAAGCAACGTTACCCAAGGACCTGGGCGGGCGTATGGGGCAACATCGGTCGCGAGTTCCGCACGCAAAGGAGGCCACTTAATGTGGCCTCCGTCTTGCGCAGGACTGCCCGAGCAGGCGATGTTGCCCCATACGCCCGCCCAGGTCCGCCGGGATTACGACAGCTTGACGATCGGCGCGAAGCCCTTCATTAGCTTTTTGGTCTGGCCGGTCTTTTCGAACTGGACCTCGATCATGTCTCCAGCGACCGAGATCACGGTGCCCGTGCCAAAGGTCTTGTGGCTCACGGTATCGCCCGCAGTAAAGTCCTGCGATGCGCTGGCGCGATCGACCTTGCGCTCCACCGTCGGCGACACCTTAGATGACGGCTTTTTGGCTCGCGGCGCACCCGAACCAAAGGTCGAGGCAACACGGCCGGCGTCGGGCGAGACCCCACGATGGCGCTCGGTCCCGTAGCTGCTGCCGCCAAAGAAATCGTCAAAGCTCGATCCGCCGCGCGAACCGGAACCGCCGGTCGAGCGCGTATGCGAACCGAACACCTTGCCGCCATACATATCCGAACCCATACCCGAGCCAAAGGTGCCGTGACGGTCGCCGCGCTTCTCCCAGCCCGTGCCCTCAAAACCGGCAGAACCGATGCCGCTAAACTCGATGTCCTCAAACGGAATCTCGTTGAGGAAGCGCGAGCGCGGATTGGCAGAGGTCGAGCCGTAGGTACGACGCGTCGCCGCATACGTCAAGAACAGGCGCTTGCGGGCGCGCGTGATGGCGACGTAGGCCAAGCGACGCTCCTCCTCGAGCTTGCCCGGGTCATCGCTGCCGCCAAAGTCGTGCACGTGTGGGAAGATGCCCTCCTCCATGCCGGCCACGAACACCGCGGGGAACTCCAGGCCCTTGGCGGAGTGAATGGTCATCATGGTGATGGCATGCGTCTCGCCGGCCAGGGAATCCAAGTCGGAGCGCAGGGCCAGCCACTCCATGAGAACAGGAAGTGCCTTGCAGGTGAGCGGGCCGTAGGTGCGCTCGATTTCGCCGGCATGCACGGCGCCCGCCGGTAGCTCCGTCGGCGCGGTATACGCATTGCCCGCAATGGCGGCAGCCAGGGCATCCTGCGGCGAGAGCGCTGGGGCCGCCAGGCTGTCGAGCGGATTGGAACCCGCGGCATCGCGCGCGCCGACAAGCGCCTCAAACGAAGACGCGGGCGCAGACGGCCCCGGTTCGGGCGCAGGCGCGCTCACCACGACGGGCTCGGGCTCGACGTCGGCAGGCACATCGGCAACGCCGGCTGCGCGCAGCTCTTCTAAGCTCTCGAGCGTACCCTCAATATCCTCGTGCGTCTCCTCAAATTCGGCGGCGACGCCCAAGAATTCCTGAATGTTCTCGGCGCGGCTCTCGGACTCCATGGTGCCTTCGGCGCGGAAAGCCTGCAGCAGGCCCGTCTTATCGACGATCATCTCGACGACGTCCTTGAGCTCGCCGTCCATGCGGCGGCCCTCGCGCACCAGCGACACAAAGCTCGACAGGCCGTTGCGCACCTTGGCGCTAAACATGCCCGTCTCGGCGCACGCGATCTCGCAGGCCTGGAAGAACGAGCAACGGTTGTCACGCGCCAGCTGCTCGATCTTTTGAATCGAGGTAGAGCCGATGCCGCGGCGCGGCGTGTTGATGACGCGCTTGACGCTCATCTCGTCGGCCGGGTTCACGATCATCTTGAGGTAGGCCATGACGTCGCGGATCTCGGCGCGGTCGAAGAATCGCGTGCCGCCGACGATCTTGTAGGGTACGCCTGCTCGTAGGAACATATCTTCGAGGATACGCGACTGGGCGTTGGTGCGATAGAACACGGCAATGTCGTCGTAGCTCATGCCTTTGGCATGCAGCTTCTCGATCTCGCCGGCAATCCAGCGGCCCTCGTCGCGCTCATCGCTCGCCTGGAAGGCCTGGATCTTCTCGCCATCGCCCTCGGCCGTAAACAGACGCTTGTCCTTGCGCTGCGAGTTGTGGCGTACCACGGCGTTGGCGGCGCTCAGGATATGACCCGTAGAGCGGTAGTTCTGCTCGAGCTTGACCGTCTTGCAGTTTTTAAAGTCCTGCTCAAAGTCCAGGATGTTGGTGATGTCGGCGCCGCGCCAGCTATAAATGGACTGGTCATCGTCGCCTACGACCATGAGGTTTTGGTACTTGGCGGCCAGCAGGTTAGCGATTTCGTACTGGACGTGGTTGGTGTCCTGATACTCGTCGACGCTAATGTAGCGGAAGCGTTCCTGGTACTTGTCGAGCACCTCGGGGCGGGTGCGCAGCAGCTCGAGCGCGCGCACGAGCAGGTCGTCAAAGTCCATCGCATTGGCAGCGCGCAGGCGGCGCTCCAGCTCCAAGTAGACCTGTGCGGCCTTTTTATCGTTGGGGCTATCGGCGGACTTGAGCATGTCCTCGGGGCCGATCATGGCGTTTTTGGCCGAGCTGATCTTGCTGCGGATCATGTTGATGGGGAACTGCTTTTGCTCGATGCCGAGTGCCTGCATAATGTCGCGCACCATGCGCTTTGAGTCATCGTCGTCGTAGATGGTGAACTGACCGGTGTAGCCCAGCAGGTCGGCGTCCTCGCGCAGCATGCGCACGCACATGGCATGGAAGGTGCACACCCACATACCGCGGGTGCCGCTGGGGATGAGCGCTGCCAGACGCTCGCGCATCTCAGCCGCGGCCTTGTTGGTAAACGTGATGGCAAGAACCTGCCAAGGCTTAACGCCCAGATCGCCGAGCATATGTGCGATGCGGAAGGTCAAGACGCGGGTCTTGCCCGAGCCGGCGCCGGCGAGTACCAGCAACGGGCCCTCGGTGGTCAGAACCGCCTCGCGCTGGGCGGGATTAAGGCTGTCGATGTCGACGAGCGGCTTGGCGGGTTTGGGTGCCGGCGCAGGAGCGTCGTAGATGTCGAGCGGGACGAGTTCGGGCTCCGGCGCTGCAGGGGCGGTGTATGCATCGAGCGGCACGGGTTCCGGCGCGGGCACCGCGGCGTTCTTTTCCCAGGGCAAGGGCTGGGTCATGGGCGACTCCTCATCTAACGGACGGCGCGCCTGCGGGCAGCGCCATAGTTTGAGCCGTACCAGTATACCGAGCCGCGCGGACACCGACGCAAATCACACCACGACTCCGCGTGCCACCGTCGGGCCCGCCCCAACGGATTTGGTGCAATGGGGTCAGGTTGATCTGCACCATGTTGCTGCAAAGTAACCTGTCCCCATTGAGCCACCGATGTCATGGCAACGGTAGCGAGCGGCGGCCAGAGCGAACAAATTGGCATGAAAAGAGGGCGGCATAGACCTTTTGGTCATGCCACCCTCTTTGAATGACAAGTTGTCGCTCTGGCCGCCGCGCAGCATCGACCAAGTTAGAGGCCGAGCATAGGCTCCAGGACAAAGAAGTACGCGAGCACCACGATGCCCAGGATGATGCGGTAGACGCCGAAGCACTTGAAGTCGTGACGGCGGACGAAGCCCATAAGCCACTTGATGGCGATAAGCGACACCACAAAGGCGACGACGCAGCCCACGCCCAGGATGGCGATCTCGTTGGTGCCGAAGGTACCGCCCTTAATAAAGTACTTGACAAGCTTGAGCGCGCTCGCGCCAAACATGACGGGAATGGCCAGGAAGAACGTGAACTTAGACGCCACCGAGCGCGTGCAACCCAGCAGCAGGCCGCCGATGATGGTGGAACCGGAGCGCGACGTGCCCGGCACCAGCGAGAGCACCTGAAAGCAACCGATACCCAGCGCGGTCTTCCAGCTCAGATCCTCGAGCGTAGTGATGGAGCCAAAGTCCAGGTTATCGTCATCGTCTGCAGCGGCAGTCGCAGCGGGCGCGGCAAAGTGCGCACCAGCGGGGCGTCCGCCCGCCACCACGGCACGCGAACCAAACGAACCAGCAAGAGCGGCCTGGTCGCGCTTGTTCGCGCGCCAGTTTTCGATCACGATAAACAGCACGCCGTACACAATGAGCGCCAGCGCCACGACGGGAGCATTATAGAAATGCTCCTCCATCCAGTCGTTAAGCGGCAGACCGATCGCCGCGGCGGGAATACAGCCGAGCACAATCTTGCCCCACAGCACCCAGGTGTCGCGACGACCCTCCTTGCCTTTGCTGGGAGAAAACGGGTTAAGGTCGTAGAAGAACAGGACGCAGACGGCCAAAATGGCGCCAAGCTGAATCACGACCAGGAACATATTCCAGAACGTCTCGCTCACGTTCATCTTGACGAACTCGTCCACCAAGATCATGTGACCGGTCGACGAAACAGGCAGCCATTCGGTAATGCCCTCGACCAGGCCCATGAAGGCAGATTTTAGAAGCTCGATGATATCCAAAAGGACCCCCTCGTTAGACACCCGCCGATATTGTTCTGCGGACGGTTGCGGGCGATGTCCCATTATCAACCGTTCGGCCGCGACCGCGCCCACCCTTACCAAAAAACTCGCCCGTTCACAGAATTGCGAGCGGTCAAACCCAAATCCTTGGGTATAACTGCAACAAGATAAAGTGTCCGGCGGCCACGCATCCGCGCCCGCCCGATGCACGAGCCCCACGCCCGTGCGATAGACCAAGGAGGAAACCATGAACGAGGGCTACACCAAGGTATTTGTTTCACTCGACGGTACTGAGCAGCAGGATTTTGTGCTCGCACGCGCCATCAAGGTCGCCGCGAACAACGGCGCCAAGCTGATAATCGGCCACGTTATCGATTCCACGGCGCTCGAGAGCGCCGGTTCCTATCCGGTCGATCTGGTCAACGGCCTAGAGGAGGCATTTAAGAACTCCATCGCCAAGCAGCTCGAAGAGGCCAAGGCCAATCCCGACATTCCCGAGGTCGAGGTCATGATTCGCGCCGGCCGTATTCGCGAGACGCTCAAGGACGAGATGCTCGACGTGGTCAAGCCCGATCTGGTGCTCTGCGGCGCTCGTGGCCTGTCCTCGATCAAGTATGCGCTCCTGGGTTCGATTTCGACGTTCCTGCTGCGCAACACGGACTGCGACATCTTGGTCGTGAAGTAGGTTCCTTCCCGTCGGCGCAAGGCCTGCGGGGTTATCACGCCGACGTCCTCGCCGCTTCGCGGCTGCGGGATGTCGGCTTTGATAACCCCTCCCGGCCTTGCGCCTTCGTCACCGTACTTCAGCGAGTTGGCTGATAAAAGATGGCGTGCCGCCCCATTTGGGGCGGCACGTTTTGTTTGAGGCGGCACGTTTTTGTTTGGGCGGGCGTCTGCCGTGTGCGTTACTCAAAGTATTGGAACTTGTTCGTTGAAAAAGCGAATGTTACGACGAAGCCTTCGCCCGGCTCCGATGCCGCGGTGACGTCGATGCCCATCTTGGAGCACAGGCGCGCCACCAGGTAGAGGCCGATGCCCGTTGCGCGCTTGGTGGTGCGGCCGTTGTCGCCGGTAAAGCCCTTCTCGAACACGCGCGGCAGGTCTGCCGCACAC
>DBFAHJ010000029.1:0-3923 GCA_048227095.1 Collinsella aerofaciens
GGCTCGCGCGCGGCCAGCGCCTCGGCAAAACCGCGACAGGTTTTATCCATCATCTCTTGGCTCATACGCACACGCACCTTCAAGTCATATATATCGGTCGGGCGGCCGACGCCGGCCGACCGCATCGATCACGTAATGGTGCTAAGTCTAGCCCATAAGTACGCGAGCGTCAGCGCACCTGGCCATCGCGGATTTCTATGGCACACGATAGGCCATGCCAACGCAAACATGGGACACATGGCCCACCTTTCGAGACTCCCGAGCAGCACAAGCTGGGGCATATCTATAAGTAAGGAACCCGTTGGGGAACGGCCAGTAAGGAACCCGTTGGGGAACGGCCGCGCAACGGCCACAAGCGATGAACGGAGGCATAAGTCGCACAGTACACAGAGACATCCGCCGCCAGCGCAATCAGTACCCCAACAGCATGCGGCGCCGTGATGTCATCAGCAGACAAGGAGGACGCCACCATGATGAAAAAGACCCTATCAATCCTTTCCCTTTGCATCGCCCTCTTTGCCGCGCTCGCCCTTGTGGGCTGCGGCGGGAGCGCATCGGGCGGCGGCAGCGCCCCCAAGAGCGAGAGCAAGGAAAAGGCCCCCGTCGCCAAGAAGACCGACTACATCTGGTTTAAGGTCGAGATGCCCGAGGGCGTCGGCGTAAGCGACCCTGCCGGCAAGAATGCCGACAGGGTCCAGCTCACCTTCCCCGAAGACGAGAATGCCTCGGCCGATCGCTTTATCCCCGTTTGGAAAAAAGCGCTGACGGCCGAGGAATCCCACGCCGACCAGGCGGAAAAGAAGGGGGATACGTTCCAGTGGAAGGATGGCGGGTCCGTCGAGTATAACGGCAGGACGTGGCTCGTCGGAACATACGAGGACAACAGCGGCATCTCAACCATGCTTTTTACCGATGTTGAGCCGGGAAGCGTCTACGTCCTCATCTCGAACTTCGACCAGCACAAGAAAGAAGCCGAGGCACTCCTCAACTCCATCGAGTTCCCCGATGACATGGAAGAGGCAGTTTCCGAGGCACGCGAAGTCGAGATTTCGAGCATCGAGATCAAGTAACGGGACACCCGCACGCGCCTACGCGCACCCGCGCACATGCGCCCCATTAAAACAACGGGCGCCCAACCCGGGGAGGGCCGACAGCACCGGCCCTCCCCTCTTTTGGACCCGTGCATATTGCCACTTAACGGCGCAAATCCGGCCCTCAGAATGGGACACATGGCCCACCCTAGCGAGCCGTCCACGCGTACAGTAAAGGCAGGTAATCCATGGGCGGTTACAGATCGAGGAGGACACGACCATGAAAAAGAAGGCCTTTGCGATTCTCACCCTCTGCATCAGTCTCTTTGCCGCGGTTGCCCTGGTGGGCTGCGGTGGCAGCGGCGGCGCTACCGGCAGTGGAGGTGGCGGCGGAGCAGAAAAGCCAGCCGTGGATATGAGGACCGACTTCATTTGGTTTAAGGTCGAGGTCCCCGAGGGCGTCGAGATCACCGACGTCGCAGGCGACACCGCCGACAGGGCCCAGTTTAAGTTCACCGAGAGCGAGCACGCCAGCGATCGCTTCATCCCCGTCTTCGACTCTGACAAGAACGCCGATGAACTGTTCGACTACGAGGCAAAGTGGAATGCCAGCTTTGAGTGGACCGAGAATGACCCCGTCAAGTACAACGGCAAGACTTGGCGCAACGCTTCCTATACACACTCGGGCGGCGTAACGACCGAATACTTCACCGACGTTGACGGCGGCAGTGTGTATGTGCGTATCGACAACGTCGAGGAGCACAAGGACGCCGTCGAGACCATGATGAAGTCTCTGGAATTTGCCGACGACATCGCCGAGGCCAAGACCGAGGCCATGGACGTCAAGCTCGACGATATCGAGATCAAGCGCTAAGCGACTGGCGAGCGCAACGGGAAACACGGTCGCAGTGCAAACAAGCGACGGTACCCCAGCGCTTCGTACCCAGGGAGGGCCGGTAAACCGACCCTCCCTTTCTTATGCCTGTAGCCGACGAACGCGAGGATGCCGGACGCCGGAACCGCCCCAAATGTGGCAACAGTACGAAAACGACAAACACCCCAACACGTCCGCCCACCGATTTATTGCGCCGCGCAGACAATTAAACCAGCATCTTTAAACATCTGGGCAGTATAGTGACCAAAACTATCGCATAACCGCACTCTGCGAATGGAGAAGTTATGACCGAACACCATGCCATCAGCCGCCGAGCGTTTACGCTGGGCCTAGGGCTTGCGGCGTTGTCACCACTTGCAAGCCTGCCCGAAACCGCAGCGCCGGGCATTCCCCTGCGAGCGGCATTTGCAGACAACACACCCGCACCGTCGGACAGCCTCCACAATTTCGTCATTCGCCTTCGCCCCGCGGGCTATTTTCGCACCGCGAGCGTCAACCAAGACGGCAACGTTCGCGGCAACGTCTGTCACCTGTTTAACGACGGCACGTCCAGCAAGCTCATCCTTGAGAACGTAACGACCAAGAATGACGATACAAACTGGTACGCCATCCGCACCTTGCTCAATTTCGAAGAGCATAAAAAGACGGGCTACAGCATTTGGTCGGTCGACGACGACTCGGACAAAGATGGAAAGGTCATCCACGTATGGGGCGGCGAGTATGACAACAAGCCCAGCCGCGCTTTTGCGTTCGAGCGTCAATCAAACGGAACCTACATCATCCGAGACCGCACGGTCGAGAAAGAAACCGAGAAAAAAGACATTAAGTACCTGGCAATAGAATCGAACGGCAAAGACCAGGACAACAATAAGATCTGCCATAAGAGTAAGAGCATTCCGTGGGAGCTCGAACTTATCGGTTACGACATGAAAAAGAACGATGCCACGGTTAGCAGCCTCGACTGGATCACGTACAGCAGCTACGTCGACGGACCATGTTGGATGAAATACGTCGACGACAACAAGTTCCTCGACGAGCTGAGCATCCCGGGTACGCACGATTCGGGCACCTGCAGCGTGGACAACGACACTGAGCCCCAATCCTCGCAAGTAAAATGCCAGCAGGATTACATTCCCACGCAGTTGCTCGAAGGCATTCGCTATTTCGATATCCGGCTCGGAAAGGGCGATGACCCCGGCATCGACCACGGGATTTTCTACCTACTCAAAAAAGACGGGAACTATCTGCATCTCTCCGATGTCATAGGCTACTTCAAAACGTTTTTGAACGAAAACCCGACAGAAGCGCTCATCATGCTTGTATCACGAGGCAACGACGAGGCTACCGACGAAAGTGTTACGACGGCTTTCGCCAAGGTTTTGGACGACAACCCCAAACTGTTCTATACGTCGAGCCGCGTTCCCACACTGGGCGAGGTGCGCGGAAAGATCGTCCTGCTACGTCGATTTGGACTCGACGGCGACAGCGTAAGCGGCCACACGTGGGGACTCGACCTCACCGAATGGGATAACAAAATCGCAGTGCACACCGACAGCAGTTCCATGTGTCTCGTCCAAGACGCGCGGGGCTTTGAAGCCGCGGGGGAAACAGGCGACAAAGAGCCCTATTGCACCAAGGTATACGCCCAGGACAAGTACAAACTCACGGGAACCGACAAGCTCAGCTGGGTCGATAATGCGCTGAAGGAAACGACCGGGCGCACGCGCAACGAGGTAGATGTCGAGGACGATAACGGGGCCAAGGAGAAAGTCCTGGAGCGTTGCTGGTCTATCAACTACACCAGCTGCACGGGCTTGTCGCACGGAGGCAATCCTTTTACCTCGGCACGAGTAGTCAACGAGCATCTGTATAAGAGCCCGTACATCAATCCCAGCGGCATCGAGGATACAAAGTCAGATTACCTCAAGCACATTGGCATCATCGCATCCGACTTTGTTGATGCGGCGCTGGCCCGGAGCATCTACCAGCGCAATTAC
>DBFAHJ010000030.1:0-4819 GCA_048227095.1 Collinsella aerofaciens
CGATCATGTACGGTTTGACCGCAGCGACCACGATATCGGATGCGGCGACAACCTCGGCGGCATCGTGGCAGGCGACCATGCCGCGCGCCTCGCAGCGCTCAACCAGTGCGTCGTAGCGACCCGCGCAGGCGCACATGTCGCTCGCAGCTACACCGGCAGCGATCCAGCCATCGGCCATAGCGCTCGCCATATTGCCAAAACCGACAAATCCAATCTTCATATCTCATAGTCCTCTCAGACACGCTCTTCAAAACGAAAGCTATTGTCCCACGCCATTGTTTCGTATTGCCGACCTATTTGTGATACGGCTCGCCACGGCTGATCTTGCAGGCGCGGTAGATTTGCTCCAGCAGCACCACGCGCGCCAAGTTATGCGGCAAGGTAATGCGTCCAAAGCTGAGCATCTCGTCGGCGCGGGCGCGCACCTCATCGCTCACGCCGTCCGAACCGCCAATCACAAAGGCGATGTCGCTGCTGCCTCGCAGCATAAGATCGTCGAGCCTCGCCGAGAGCTCCTCACTCGAACGCTCCTTGCCCTCGATAGCCAGCAGGATCACATGCGCTCGAGACGGCAATGCAGCAAGAATTGCCGCCCCCTCCTTGTCGCGCGCGGCATCCACGCCGCCCGCCTTAGCCGGGTCGATATCGGCCACCTCGCGGATATCCACCTTGGCATAGGCGCCTAGGCGCTTGGTGTACTCAGCGCACGCGTCCTTCCAAAAGCGCTCTTTGAGCTTGCCAACACAAACGACGGTGTATTTCACGCGTGCCTACTCCTTTGACTCGTTCTGAACCTTACCGGCAGCCAGCATCTGCTCGAACATAGAGGCCGACTGCGAAAAGTCGCTCGGCAGCACGACCGTCGAGGTTTTACCCGTGCGAGCGAACTCCGTCATCATCTCGGACCACTGCGTAAACATGAACAGTTGGTTGGCCTCGTCATTGCCGACACCCGTCTCCTGGATGATCTCGAGCGAATCTTTGATACCCAGTGCAATGGCCTTGCGCTGGTTGGCGATGCCCTCGCCCGCCTTTTCCATTGCCTCGGCCTCGGCGGTCGCCTCGGTGACGCGCTTGATGCGGTCGGCCTCGGCGAGCTCCTGTGCCGCAGCGCGCTTGCGCTGGGCGGCGTTGATGTCGTTCATGGAGTTCTCGACCTCGGTCGGCAGTGCGATTTTGGTGATGAGCGTCGACACGAGGGTGAAGCCGTAGGCGGCCATCTGCTCGGAAACGGTAGCGTTGACATCCTTGGCGATGTCATCCTTCTTGGCAAAGACCTCATCGAGTGTGTAGACGGGAATCGAAGAGCGTAGGGCGTCGGTGATGAAGTCACGCATCTGGTCGACGGGCTCCTGCAGCATGTAGTAGCTCTTGTAGATACCCGAATCTGCCGGGCCGGCGCCCATGTCATAGCTCACGTGGTACTGAGCAGAGACCTCAAGGCCGATGGTCACGTTGTCCTGGGTCTTAACGTCGATGCCAAAACCGTTTTTCATGGTGCGCAGGCTCACCGTGGCGGCCTTGCGGTCGATCACGGGCACCTTCATGTGGAAGCCCGCGTTGACGATGCGGTTAAACTTGCCCAGGCGCTCGATGATCACGGCATGCTGTTGTTCAACGACATAGCAGGCGTTGGGAAGCAGTAGCAACAGAATGATGATGGGAATCAAAAGGCTGGTAAGGGCGGCGATGATACCGGACAACAGCATGGTCTCTCCTCTGATAGGCACACGTTGGCATTAGGATACCCGTACAAGGAGATCGTACATAACAAAAAAGCTCCCATTGCTGGGAGTTCTTTCATTCAATGGTGCGGGCGAAAGGACGTCCGCGTATCCGCTTCGCGGATCCGCACCGGCTTCGGCCGCCTGCCGGCGTCCTCGCCAGCTCGCTAAAAACGCTCCGCGTTTTCTTTACGCTCGCTCCTTCACAGGTTCAAGTCCCTGTGAAGGGCCCATAACAAAAAAGCTCCCATTGCTGGGAGCTCTTTAATTTAATGGTGCGGGCGAAAGGACTTGAACCTTCATGGGGTTGCCCCCATACGGACCTGAACCGTACGCGTCTGCCAATTCCGCCACGCCCGCGTGCAGGAATTAGAATAACGGAGCGCCATCGCGAACGCAAGAACTATTTTTGAAAAAGTTTACAGGCATTTTCCCAAGCTGCTCGCGCGATTGCCTCAGCATCCTCGCCGGTACGATCGACACGGTCGTTGACCAGCGTGTTTGCCGTAATGGAGATCATTGCGGGCTCGCATTCAAGACCGCGGATGGGCTCTGGAGCCATATACGGGCAATCCGTCTCGAACATAATTCGATCGAGTGGGGTTGCCGCAAATGCCTCGCGCACGTCGTCGTTGCGCTTAAAGGTGGCCGCACCACCATAGGCGATATAGCAGCCCAGCTCCACAAAGCGCTCCATCGTGGCGCGGTCCTCGCCAAAACAGTGCAGCACACAACCGGCCTGGGGCACGCCCACCTCACGAAGCACGTTGTACGCATCAACGTGCGAGGTGCGCTCCCCATCCGAGTCCTCGTGACGCAGGTGCAGCTCCACCGGCACATTGCGGCGCACGGCAAGCTCGAGCTGGCGCGCCATGCAATCAATCTGCACGTTATGGGGTGCCGGCGCGATATCGTCGTCATAGTCCATGTGGTAGTCCAGGCCGATTTCGCCAATACCGGCGCATAAGGGGTCATCAAGTGCCGCAACGACCTGTGCATGAACGTCGTCGGTATAGTCCGGCGCGCCATACGGATGCACGCCGGCAAGATACTTGATCTGCGGGATATCCTGCATCGGAAGAATCTCGCGCACCAGCCAGTCGCTATAGTCCGCCACGCTGCGCTTGTCGGCAATGGGGTCGAACATCGTCACCAACAGGTCGACGCCCGCGGCTTTGGCGCGCACGAGCGTCTCGGGCACATCCTTGCCCCAAAACGAAAGCAGATGTGCATGCGTGTCGGCAAGCGGCGCCAAGGGCACGGGACAAGCAACCGTCTTCTTTTTCTTGGTAAACGTCACGCGTTCGGCATTAGGCGTCATGGATTAGCTCCCGGGCCAGACGGACAAAGTCGGCAACATCGAGCGTCTCGGCGCGCGTGGTGGGTGCGATACCGCAAACCTCAAAAGCGGCATCGAGCACGTCCTTGTCAAAACCGTTGGCGCTCATGGAATTTCGGACGGTCTTGCGCCGCTGAGCAAATGCAGCGTCGATCACACGAGCCACGAACTCGCGATCGAGCCCCTCGGGCACCACGCCGTCAACACGGTCGATACGCACGACGGCCGAGTCCACGTGCGGCGCTGGCATAAAGCAACGCGGCGGCACCTCAAAGCGACCCGTCACCTGCGCATACAGGCCGAGCTTTGCCGTATAGCCGCCATAGGTCTTGTTGCCCGGCACTGCGGCAATGCGATCGGCAACCTCCTTTTGCACCATGACCACGGCACGCTTGAGCGCGGGCATCGTCTGAAAAAACTGCAAGATGATCGTCGCCGCCACGTTATAGGGCAAGTTCGCGACAAATACCGTCGGCTCACCGCCGGCGGCCTGCTCAATCTGCTCCGGCGTCACCTTAAGCGCGTCGCCCATGATAAAGCGGAAGTTGGCGTAGTCGGCGGCGTGAGCATCGAGCACCGGCTCGAGCTCGGGATCGGCCTCGATCGACGTGACGCACGCCGCCTCCTGCAACAGCGCAAGCGTGAGCGTACCAACGCCCGGACCAACCTCGAGCACGCGCTCATCGCCTACAAGCTCGGCAAGCTCGCAAATGCGCTCAATTACATGGTTGTCGATCAGGAAATTCTGGCCCAGGCGATGCTTGGTCGCAAGGCCAAACTCCTCCAGCAGCTCCCTGGTGGCCGTGGGGTTTGCCAAAGGCGAAGTTGTCATGGTTGCCTCCTCAGCATGATGGCGGCGTCTTGAAACAAAAGGGCATGGACCGTGGCGGCCATGCCCTTACAGCTAAACAGCAAATTGCCGATATGGCGCGCTGCATCTTAGCCCAGACGCGGGAACAGCGGCTCGCCCTTCTCGACAGGCTGACCGCCGGCAAGCAGGCCCCAAGCGCAAATGCCCTTGAGGTCGTCGCTCGCGGCCTCGTCCTCGCAGGACAGGCGGCGCAGAGTCTCGGCAGAAGTCTGGGGCATGAGCGGCATCAGCAGGTGAGCGGCAATGCGGATGGCCTCGAGCAGGTTGTAGATCACAAACGCCAGCTCGTCAGCCTTGGCCTCGTCCTTGGCAAGTGCCCAAGGCTCGGAGTCCTCGATGTAGTGGTTGGCGGCGTGGATGAGCTCCATGACCTCGTCCTTGGCTCCACCGTAATCGAGCACGTCCATCTTGGCCATGTAGCGCTCGACCAGACCATCGGCGATCTTTGCCAGCGGGTTGTCGAACGCATCGAACGATGCGGGCTTGGCGGGCGCGCAACCGTCAAAATACTTGCCGCTCATGTTGAGCGAACGCGAGATGAGGTTGCCCCAGCTGTTGGCCAGGTCGGCGTTGTAGACCTGCTCCATGCGGTCGAAGCTGATGGCACCGTCAGTGCCAGGGACGACGTCGGTCATAAAGTAGTAGCGATAGCCCTCGACGCCCAGCATGTCGATAACGTCCTGCGGAGCGATGGCGTTGCCGCGGCTCTTGGACATCTTCTCGGCCTTGCCGGTCTCGGCATTGCGCACGGTCAGGAAGCCGTGGGCAAAGACGTGCTCGGGCAGGGCCTCGCCGATGGCCATGAGCATGGCGGGCCAAATGACGCAGTGGAAGCGGATGATGTCCTTACCCACGATGTGGAACTGCGCGGGCCAGCGATAGGCC
>DBFAHJ010000031.1:0-13424 GCA_048227095.1 Collinsella aerofaciens
GGCCCTGCTCATGCTCAGGTGCGGCGACTGCCAGCCCCAGCTCCCGGGTCGCCCGGTGAAGGCGAGGAAGAAGGGCGTGAAGGGAGCGAAGAGCGTTGCTGCCTAGGCTAGCCCCTTGTCACACAAACTACCGAAGCCTCCTTTATTCTTATAAAGCAGACCATTCATGCCATTAATGATAAGCTCTCCCGTGCCAGCAGTATCAGCACCAATAACCGGCAGGCCGCTTAGCATCGACTCAAGTGTGACCCTTCCAAAAGCTTCTGATGAGGAGCAGACAAGTGCTGCATGCATATTAGCTCTAACTTCTGCCAGGTTTTCAACCTGCCCAAGATAGTGAATATAATATGGACTTCCTGCTTTTTTCATTTCTGATTGCAGAAAGTACTGGTCTCCTCTACCAGCTATAAATAGGCTAGCTTTGTAGTTCGGAGAGTATTTTTCATTAAATAATTTGACGGCTTTGATTGCCTGATCTTGTCCTTTGTTCTTAGAGAGCTGTCCGACAATTAGTAGGTTGAGACTATTATCTACCCTTGGTATAAACTTATTTTTAAATAAGCTAATGTCAAGTCCATTATAGACAGTCTCTATATCACAGCTCGAACTAATTCCCTTGTAGTAATCACTTATCGAATTCGAAACTGCTATCAACTTACCATAATTAAGCCTGTTAACAAAACTACTTCGCGGCAACAGCCTCCTAAAATTAAAGTCTTTGTCCCCAAATTCTCTTAAGTGCCAGACATGTGCAACATTGGCCTTTTGCGCAGCCCTTGATGAAAAGGTAATCGTACTCGTATTTGTATAGACAACCCCTATATTCTCGTCTTTAATTAGTTTGACAAGCTTTCGAACTGCGACTTCATTTTGCAGAAGCCTCAGATAGCCACGGGAAATAACTGCGACATTGCGCGCCACCGATGACCTCGTTGGCACACATGACCACCAGTAACGCATTCTTACTACCTGTATGCCCAGCTTCTCCAGGACATCAGGCAGATTCCCCTCAGTCTTGTTTACAAGAACTACAACTTCGTAATCTTTATTGAACCGCTCAATTAGACTTATAATCGAATGGTTTGCCCCACTCTTTTCATTATTGTTATGAGTAACAAAGAGTATTTTCATTCCATGCTCGTATCATTCAAAATATCTTTAAGAACCCGCAACGACTTGATCTCATTCTTGAACACGAACAGGTTCTTCTCGCGCTTGTTCTTAACCGTGCTGTTTGTCGAAGAATCCTCTGCGTGCCAAATGCGCAGGTTGGGGTTATAGACCATCTTGAGACCCGTCTGCTTCGCACGCCAATAGAGGATGTCCTCCTCAAAGTACAGGAACGTCTTATCGCAGAAACCCTCATACCTCTCGAAGTACTTATCCGAAAAAATGAGACAAGCCCCATGAAGCTTCACGTCTTCATACCGGCAGTTATAGTCATAGAACACATCGACCATCTTGCCAGTACCAGCTTCCTTTACAAGTCCCTCAAGGTGTGCCAAGCACAGCGCGTACTTAATCATTCTCTTGTAAATAAGCTTGAGAGCTTGCTGACGACTTGTGATAAGCCCCGGCGCCGGACTGGAATCCACCTTGCCGTCCCGGGTCTCAATCTGGGGTCCCAATACGGCAAATTGGCTTTGAGCGTATTCGTCGTTGACGAGCTTCTCGAAGTCATCCTGCAAGAGCTTTGTGTCGTTGTTGAGCACGACTACAAAACGCACGCCCGGAATGGAACGCGCAACCTTGATGCCCACGTTGTTACCGCGGGCAAACCCCAGGTTCCGCTCTTCAAGAATTACCCGTACATCCTCATCAGCCTTGTAC
This sequence comes from Collinsella aerofaciens, assembly GCA_048227095.1. Lineage (GTDB taxonomy): Bacteria > Actinomycetota > Coriobacteriia > Coriobacteriales > Coriobacteriaceae > Collinsella > Collinsella aerofaciens_CF. The sequence continues at coordinate 1,831 of DBFAHJ010000031.1, forward strand.
TCTGACGCAAGCAATTTGCCAGATCCGTTACCAGAGCCGTTGTCCACCACGACAACATGGGCACCTGGAACATGCTGTCGAATAGACTCGACGCAGGCCCGCGTATCATCCGCCGTCTTGAAGTGCAGAATCACAAACCCGAGGTTAGACATTCGTCGCACCCCCAACTGCAGCCTCGAGACAATCGACAATCTGTCCGGCACGATGCTCCCACGTGCACTCTGACGGAATCGATGCCGCTACCTTGGCAGGATTGACGCAGCCAACTCTCACCGCAGCAGCAACCTCGCCAACAAACTTTACAAAGGTATCCGGCGAGCCAGCAACCTTCACAAAATCAGAAATGTCGGATACGCCCGCAACGCTCGTAGACACTACAGGCTTCCCTGCCGCAAGATACTCATAGAGCTTGAGCGGGTTCATGCTTGCCGTAAACTCATCAACCTTGTGGGGGATGAGCGCGAAATCGACCTCCTGCAGAGCCTCGGGCAGGTTCTCATACCGCACGTCACCGGTAAAACTGATGTTGGCATAGCTCCTCTTCAGCCCGTCAATAACATCTTGTTGGGAGTAAGCCGGCCCGATGAATTTAAAACTGATATCAGAATAAGTCTCGAGACACCGACGCACAAGATCAAAGTCCACACGATCCTGGATTTTTCCCATGTAGCCAACAGTAATTGGACCGCCTTCGTAGGCATGTCGAGCCGGAGCGAAGAAGTCCGGATCCACGCCATTGGGAATCCAGTTCACCGACTTGGTGTGTGCGTCAGAGAAATCGTCCGCAAGGGCTTTGGAGACGGTCGTGATAACGTTCGCACACTCACGAATGAACTCGTAGCTCTTCACCACCTGCTCATGGTTCGACTTCATCTGCGGGTGGTGAAGCCAGTTGTCTATGGCATCAAACGCCAGTAGCGAGTGGCCAAGGTGCGGAACGACAGCGACAGACATGGGATTCTGAAGCAGCAACACGGGCTTTTCGATACCGAGCTTGGCCATTGCCCACTTGATGGCCTCAATCGTCTTTGGATTCTCCAGTGCAGAGAACCACCACGCCTTTTTCTCGCGAGCAACCCTAAGGAAGTCGGGAAGCTTAGAATCCAAGCAATAGGTCTTGTCGCCAAGCTGCGAGAGGGCTCGAGAGGACTCCTCGGCAATTGCTCGCGTACCTGGGGCTCTCCAGTCCTGCCTCTTGACCACTATCTCCGCCAGGGAAACCGGCCGTTCCACGACAAGCATCTTACCAATGCGTGGGTCCTTCTGGAAATGCTCCACAAGGTGGGCATCGCGCGTTCGCCATCCCTCGCTGGCCCACTTTTTTGCTCCCTGGAAGGGGAAGATGACGAGGTCCATCTACTCCTCCCCCTCGCCCTTGACCGCCAGCGGCCCCTCGAGGAACAGGCGCTCGTACTCGTTGGCGATGTGCTGCCAGCTGTAGGCAATGGCGACACGTGCCTTGGCGCGGCGACCCAGTTCGGAAATCTCGACCGCGTCCATGGCATCCGCACGCGCAATCAGCGCGGCAAGATTGCCAGGCTCCTTGGTCCAGTACAGGGCCGCGCCCTCGGCCACCTCATGGTTGAAGCCAACCCCAAGTAGCAGATTCAGGTCGGTGGAACCCAGAGCCTCGAGCAGGCTCGGGTTCGTGCCGCCCACCTCGTGGCCGTGGAAATAGCCGTAGGCCTGCTCACGGATCTTCGCGAGGAGGTCACGGTCGTAGACCGTGCCCACGAACTTAATGCGGGAGTCGCGGCTGTAGTGCGTCCGCTCCTCAAGCTCGGCGAGGAACTTGTCGTTGACGTTGGTAATCAAGGCGAAGTCGCGCTCGGTGCTGCTAGACATGAACTCGCGGATCATTGTCTCGTAGTTGTTCTCCGGCACAAAGCGGCCAACCACGAGGTAGTAGCCCTTGGGCGAAAGCCCGTGCTCGGCACACCAGCCAGTAAAATTCGGGGCGTCGTCCGCAAGCGGGCTCCTATGTGTATCCGCACCGTAAGCGATAAACTTAGTGGCCGGTCTATAGGTCGGCGAATCGTACTCCTCGTGGATGTACCTCTCGATGTTCTTAGAGTCGCAGACCAGCAGATCGCAATTGCGGACCATCATGGACTCGGAGACCTTCCAGTAGCGGCGCACGGGGGCGCTCCACTTGGCGCGCTTCCACTCGTGCCCGTCTGGGTTCACGTAAAGTCTTCCACCCAAAGCGTGGATACGCTTCTGGAAGTGGGCGCAGAAGGGCCCGATGCGGCACGCCAAGACGTAAACAATCGGGTGCTTGACGTGGTTGTCCTCGACGTAGCGGCAGACGCGGCCGAGCGCCGCAACGTCGTACAAGATTGCCTGGGCGGGTCCCACGTCGGGAACCTTCACGTTGAAGCAGCGGGCGCCGTGATACTCGAACTCGCCATCCTCGCTGGCCTTGCAAGCCACATGGTACCTGATGCGAGGGTCGCCCTCGTGCGCCTCGGTCAACCGGTCGACAAAGGTCTCGTAGCCACCGTAATTGCCCGGAATGCCCTTAGAGCCTACAATGAAGATGTGTTGTGTTTCCGACATTAAGCTGCACCTTCCCCAGAGAGCATCGCCTTCAGCGTTCCGAATATCAACCGCAGGTCCTGGAGCAGACTGCGATTCTCTATGTAGCGAAGATCCAGCTCAACCATTTCGTTGAAGCCCAGATAGCTGCGGCCCATTACCTGCCAGGGCCCGCCGCAGCCGGGCTTTACGGCAAGGCGCTTCATGTCATGCTCGCTGTACAAGGCAACCTCGCGCGGCAGGCCGGGGCGCGGGCCAATGAGGTTCATTTGGCCCAAGAACACGTTGATAAGCTGGGGCAGCTCGTCGATACTGTGCTTGCGAATGAAGTTGCCCACGCCGGGAATAATGCGCGGGTCGTGCTTCATTTTAAACATGGGGCCGGTGGCCTCGTTTTGAGCCTGCAAGTCCTTGAGCATTTGGTCTGCGTTGGGCACCATGCTGCGGAACTTATAGATCTTAAACAGGTAGAATGTGCCGTCTTTGCGCACGCGGCCCACGCGCCACTGCGAATAAAGGGGGCTGGCGCCCGGGCTCTTAATGCAAATGACCATGCTCAGAATTACCCCGGGTATAAAGAGCAATACCAAGGCTCCGCCGGCGGCGACAATGTCCACCGTACGCTTAACAACGCGGTAGAGTCTGCGCCCAAGCTCGGGCTTCACGCCGGAGTTCGCACCGCGCAGCATCTCGGTGGCCTCTTCGTTTGTAAGGTAATCCCCCGCAGCACCCGCTGCGGCAGGGACGGAATTCGCCATGGCAGCGGCGCACGTCTCCCGTGCACCCTGCTCCATGGTCATTATCGTAGGCTCCAAGAGCCCCTCCCCCGATACTTTTTTGCTTTCGGTCGTCCGCTTGCGAGCTTGCAGCTAGGCGATCGCTTTTCTGTGATTGCGCATGACGCGCTGTTCGTTTGAAAGCACCGCGAGGCCAACGCGGGTGGTTACGCGTCGGCCGCACAGGTTGAGCTCCAGATAAGCAGTGCATTTACGTCTATTAATGGTTTTGATGAGGCCCTCGTGGCCCAACAGCGGACCAGCCGTCACTACGACCTGGTCGCCCTCTTTTAAGGCCTCGCTCATGGGCACCACGCGGTCTCCCCTATTGGTAAAACTGCCAATGAGCTGGGTCTCTTCTTTTGCCAACGGCACAAACTGACCGTCCTGGGAAAGCACCCGGGCAAAGTCATCCATGCGCAGCAGGTACTGTTGCACGGTACGGGGATCTGCCGTGTCGCAGATAAGATAACCGGGAAAGAGCGGCTTGGTCGTATTGACCCATTCGCCGTGTACTTTGATCTCCGTTTGATATTGGGGATAAAAGAGCTCTTGCATGGCACCAGCCGGCACCATACGCTCGATGCGCTCGCGCATTACGTCTTCGCGACCGTTAATGACCTGAATCACATACCACACGAGCACCACCCCCTTGCTGTCTTACGTGTGGCTCACGGGGTTTTGGTATGGCTTCGCCAGTGCGCTTGTGCGCGAAGGCGCTCCATATTCAAACCCTGAGCCCAGTCAGACAAGCACGTGGCTCTGCCCCACCGTGAACGGTATATACAAAAGCAGCGCTGAGGTTGTTGGCATGTATCGCAAATACACCAACGACCTCAGCTGGCTGCGTGCGATCCAGTCAAGCGAATTCGAAACTGGACCGCACGCAAACAGCTGAAAGACTGCTTCACTTTGGCATACAAGCTATTAATGCATCTTAGAATTAAAGCAATGCAAATTAATAACGTCGCATGACTTCTTTATTGGAGCTCGTGGTGTTTCTGGCACCGCCGTTACGGCCGGATGCTGATTGACCCTGCGCTTTGCAACTTGCTGGAGCCGCGAGCACAGTTGAACTCATGTAACGTTAGGTATCCTAGCACAAGCTGTTAGTGAAACTGATTTGGCTTGTGGAGGACAACTTATCGTTCATTTAACGTGTTCAAGGGGGTTGTTTTGGGATGTTGTTCACATTGATGCAGGTTATTGAGGTACTGACGGTGATTAGGCGCGTTCCTGATGCCCAAATGGAACGGCGATCTACACTGATAATCGCGTTTGGCTAACAAACTATGTACAGACACGGGAAAAAATTTGTGCAACTTTTTGTTGGCGTAGTTGGGGTTTGTGGCGCATGGTGTTTTGGCATTAAAAAAGGCCTTCGGAATTCCGAAGGCCTTTGCATTCACAATGGTGGAGACGAGGGGGATCGAACCCCTGACCTCTTGACTGCCAGTCAAGCGCTCTCCCAGCTGAGCTACGCCCCCGTGACGAGGTAGTACTATAGGGGAAGATCTTCGGGGATGCAAGTGGGAATTTTGGATTGATTTTCCGTCTTACGGGTTTTCCTGGGGCGGCGGTTAAAACCCTGATGCGATAGACCTTACTTGTAGAGGTAAGCGATGGCGGTACCGGTGTGGACTTGGATCTTTGCTGTACCCCTGACGACGTTGCTAATGCCCATGTCGGCTAGCAGGCCCAGGGGGCTGTGGTCAAGCTCCCATTCTAGGCCGTGTTCGCTTACCACCGTTCCGGGGGCAATGGCGATGATGGAGAACGTCTTGCCTTCGGCACCCTCGATGGTCCACGTCTCACCTGCGTGAAGGATGCGGGCGACCACCTTGTCCTCGGCGATCCAGATGGGGGCATCCTCATAGCCTGCAAGCAGCCCCAGTACGGAAAGCGCCATATCCGGGCGGCCGCCGGTGGCGCAAGTCGCAACTAATTCGGCACCAGGCCAGCGGCGGCGCACGGACTCCAAAGCCAACGCTAGGTCGGTATAGTCCTTATAGGGGTCGTGGCGCTCAACTTCAAAGTCGGTGGCGGCATCGACCAACGCACGACCCGCATCACTCACCGTGTCGGCATCCCCCACATACACGTCGCAGCCCAGGCCGGCACTCAGTAGCGCGTCGAGTCCACGGTCCACGGCGACAACGTAATCGCACTCCCCCGCTAGCCTACGCAACAGATCAGCGCTCGCCACCACGGGCGAGCCGCAGACTACAAGTACTTTGCAAGCCACAGCCCTCGCCTATCCCTCAAACGAAAGAACGCGGGCCAGATCCAGCTCCTCGTAGCTGTCGATAAAGATATCGCAGTTGGCGCGTACGTCGTCGCGCTTCATGCGGCCATGCGGGTCATAGATGCCCACACGCTTAAAGCCGGCGGTGCCAGAGCTCTTAAGGCCAAAGACGGCGTCCTCAAACACCCATGCGCACTCAAACTTGTGCCCATGACGCTCCTCCAGACGGCACAGCGCCAGCTCGTATACGTCGGGGAACTGCTTGGAACGACCTGCCTCGCCCGTGGTGGTCACAAACTCCATGTAGGCGTCGAGCCCGGCGCCAGCGAGCGCAGACTGCACCAGCTCGGCCGGCGTGGACGTAGCCACGCACATGGCAATGCCTGCCGCCTTCGCCTGCTCCAAAAATGTCAGGAGCCCGTCGCGCGGCGGCACCTTGGAGTAGCCATCGATCAGGATGTCGCTCAGCTCACGGTAGAGCTCCTCGCCATTCGTGCCAATGCCCCATGTGTCGTGGTAGGCCTGGCACTCGTCCTCCAGCGACAGGTGCTCAAATTGGGCAAAGTCATCCACGGTCACGTCAATCCCGTGGCGGTGCAATAACTCGGGCTGAGCATAAGCCCAAACGGGGGTGCTATTAACCAGCGTGCCATCGCAATCGAAAATAAAAGCAACCTTGGGAGTGGCGGTATGGGGCATAAATGAACCTTTCGATATCAAATGGTAAACATCCTGCTAAAAACGTTTTACCAAACGTCAGCCAAACAATTTTGAAACCCAAATTGGTAAAACTGTCAAGAGTTTTACCACGGCAATTCTGCCAGTGGTATAAACATGTCGCTTACCGATTAAAAGCCCCCGCAAATCCGCTTTCGTCCATAAAACTAACGCACAGGTGTTATCGTAGTTTCTGCCGAAAGTTCCACCGAGCACGCGAGGTGGAACGAATCACAGAAACTTCGCCGTCCCTTCGATTCGTGCAGCCTTGGACCTTTCGCATCTAGTCACCAAGGCAACACGCTGCCGCATCATGATGGGATCAAACGTGAGCGATTCAAAGCTAAAGCCAACGGCTAAAAAGCCCGCAACTCGCAAACCGGCTCCGCACGCACCGGAGCTCTCCAAGGACGATGTCTACCTGTTTGGCATTGGAATGTGGGAGCGCAGCTGGGAAAAGATGGGCGCGCATCCCGACACGCAGCAGCGCACGCGCGGCTGGCGCTTTTGCGTTTGGGCGCCCGACGTAAAGAGTGTCCATGTCATTGGCGAATTTAACGACTGGGATGAACAAGCCAACCCGCTGGTGCCCGTGCATACGAGCGCTATTTGGGAAGGCTTTATTCCTGGCGCCGAGCAGGGTCAGCTCTATAAATATCTCATCGAGACCAACGAGGGCGAGAAGCTCTACAAGGCCGATCCGTATGCCTTTAAGGCCGAGTGCCCTCCGGGTACCGCCAGCGTGCTGTGGACCCTCGATGGCTACAAGTGGAACGACGCCGCGTGGCTCAAGCGCCGCGCCGGTCACAACCATATGTCGCAGCCGCTTAACATCTACGAGGTGCATATTGGCTCGTGGAAGCGCCACGGTGACGCGCCGCAGGGCGAGCCCGACGAGTACGGCAACTACCCCGGTCCCATGGACCCCTTCCCCGCGCAGCGCGGCGAGTTTTACACCTACGACGACCTGTCGGTGGAGCTCGTGGACTACGTGCGCGACATGGGCTATACGCATATCGAGGTCATGCCGCTCATGGAGCATCCCTTCGACGGCTCCTGGGGCTACCAGACGACCGGCTATTATGCCGCTACGTCGCGCTACGGCAACCCGCAGCAGCTCATGCACTTTATCGATGCGTGCCACGAGGCGGGCATTGGCGTGATCATGGACTGGGTGCCCGGCGGTTTTTGCGCCGATTCCCACGGCCTTGCCACCTTTAACGGCCACATGCTGTTTGAGCACGAGATTCACCCCAACTGGGGCACGCATAAGTTCGACTTCGCCCGCGGCGAGGTCCGCTCCTTCCTAGTCTCCAACGTGCTGTACTGGCTCGAGAACTTCCACGTGGACGGCATTCGCATGGACGGCGTGTCCAGTATGCTGTACCTCAACTTTGGCATCGACGATCCAGGCCAAAAGAAGTTCAACAAGTACGGTACCGAGGAGGACCTGGACGCCAGCGCATTTATCCGTCAGGTCAACTGCGCCGTGGAGGCTCACTGCCCCGACGTGATGATGATGGCCGAGGAGTCCACTGCGTGGCCGCTCGTAACCTACCCGCCGCAGGACGGCGGCCTGGGGTTCCACTATAAGTGGGACATGGGCTGGATGAACGACACCTTGCACTACATGCAGACCGATTTTCCGTGGCGCCCCGGCAACCACGGGCTGCTCACGTTCTCCATCATGTACGCCTTTACCGAGAACTTTATTTGCCCGCTGAGCCACGACGAGGTCGTGCACGGTAAGTGCTCGCTGATCGGCCGCATGCCGGGCGACTGGTGGCGCCAGTTTGCCGGCCTGCGCACGCTGGCTTTCTACCAAATGACGCACCCCGGTGCGAAGCTCAACTTTATGGGCAACGAGATCGGCCAGTTTATTGAATGGCGCTACTACGAGTCCATCCAGTGGTTTCTGACCGAGGAGTACGAGACCCACCGCCATCATCAGGCGTTCATTAAGGCGCTCAACCACCTGTACACCGCCGAGCCCGCCCTGTACGAGCGCGGCTACACCGACGACGGCTTTACCTGGATTGACGCGGACAACTCCAAGCAGTCCATCGTGAGCTTTGTGCGCCAGGGCGAGGACGTCGATGACGATCTGGTGATCCTGATCAACTTTGATCCGGCGAGCTACGAGAGCTTCCGCGTGGGCGTACCGCGCGAGGGTGACTGGGAGGTCATCTTTGATTCCGACCGTCCCGAGTTTGGCGGCAGCGGCTATGCCGGCGAGGAGCCCTACACCTGCTCGAGCGAGCCCTATCCCTGGAACGGGCAGATGGACTCCATCGAGATTAAGGTGCCCGGCCTGGCAGGTGTGGTGCTTAAGCGCCGCGGCCCCAGTAGCTATAAGCCGCCCGTGGTCGAGGAGCCCAAAAAGGCGACGCGCAAACGTGCGTCCTCGGTGAAGCCCAAGACCGCGGCTGCTAAGAAGGCTCCGGTTAAGGCGAAGGCTGCCAAGCCCTCTGCCAAGGCATCGGCCAAGTCCGCCACGGCCAAGAAGGCAGCCACCAAAAAGACTGCTCCCAAGGCCAAGGCAGCTGCTGTTAAGGCTCATGCCAAGAAAGCGTAACAAAGGCGTTACCACTGTAATTACCCGCCCCGCGGGGGCGTAGGATACAAGTCATAACCGTTCCGGGAGAAACATCCCCGGGGGAAAGGAACGTATGAATAAGATCTTCGACAACAAGCAGGAGTTTACCGAGCTCTATCGCGATGCCGTCATGAGCATTAGCGGAAAGAGCGTCGAGGCCGCCAGCGACCTTGACCGCTTTAACGCCCTGGCCAAGCTCGTGGCCGAGAAGGCGCGCACCGTTGCCACCAAGAGCGACGCCCGTGCGGCGTCCGAGGGCAAGAAGCGCGTGTACTACTTCTCGATCGAGTTTTTGATCGGCCGCCTGCTCGACAACTACCTGCTCAACTTTGGCGTGCGCGACATGGTCGCCGAGGCGCTCGACGACATGGGCTTTGACCTGTCCGTCATCGAGAACCAGGAGCCCGACCCGGCACTGGGCAACGGTGGCCTGGGTCGTCTGGCCGCATGCTTCCTGGATTCCATGGCAGCCGAGGGCATTGCCGGCTACGGCAACGGCATGCGCTACCGCTATGGTCTGTTTAAGCAGGAGATCGTCAACGGCAGCCAGGTCGAGGCCACCGACGAGTGGCTCACCCACGGTTATCCCTGGGAGGTCCGTCGTCAGGACAAGGCCGTGACCATTAAGTTTGGCGGTCACGTCGAGGGCTTTGAGGAGAACGGCCGCACGTTCTACCGCACGGTGGACACGCAGGATATCCTGGCCGTCCCTTATGACATCCCCGTCGTGGGCTATGCCGGCGAGACCGTCAACAAGCTGCGCGTATGGGCTGCCGAGCCGGTCGAGGAGCACTTTGACCTTGAGGCCTTCAACCGCGGTGACTACGCCCTGGCCGATGCCGAGCGCGCCGAGGCCGAGGCCATCAGCGCCATCCTCTACCCCAACGACGCCGGCGAGCACGGCCGTCTGCTGCGCCTGAAGCAGGAGTACCTGTTTGTATCGGCCGGCATCTACAGCCTGCTCGACACCTTTGAGAAGGAGCACGGCGCGAACTGGGAGCTGCTGCCGCAGTTTGTGGCCATCCACACCAACGATACCCATCCCGCCATGTGCGGCCCCGAGCTCATGCGTATCCTCATCGACGAGAAGAAGCTCGAGTGGGACGACGCCTGGAACATCGTGACGCAGGTCGTGAGCTACACCAACCACACCATCCTGCCCGAGGCTCTGGAGAAGTGGCCCATCGGCACGTTCTCCAAGCTGCTCCCCCGCGTGTACCAGATCATCGACGAGATCAGCCGTCGTTGGCACGAGTCGTTCGACACCACGCAGGAGGGCTGGCAGGAGCGTCTGCGCCAGACCGCCATTCTGTGGGACGGCGAGATTCGCATGGCCAACCTGTCTGTGATCTGCAGCCATAGCGTCAACGGCGTGGCAAAGATCCACTCCGACATCATCAAGAACATCGTGCTCAAGGACTTCTATGCCTTAACGCCCGAGAAGTTCAACAACAAGACCAACGGCATCTCGCACCGTCGCTTCTTTGCCGAGGCCAACCCCACCTATGCCAAGCTCGTGACCGAGGCCATTGGCGACGGTTGGCTGAAGGACGCCTTTGAGCTTGAGAAGCTTAAAGGTTTTAAGGACGACACCGAGTTCCTGAAGGCCGTGGGTGCCTCCAAGCGCACTAACAAGGAGCGTCTGGCCGCCTACGTTAAGGCCGAGACCGGTCTGGACATCGACCCCAACACCGTCTTCGATGTCCAGGTAAAGCGCTTCCACGCCTACAAGCGCCAGCTCATGAACATCATGAAGGTGATGGACATATACAACCGTCGCATCGCCGATCCCAACTTCCACGTGACGCCGACGACCTTCATCTTTAGCGGCAAGGCTGCCTCGAGCTACACCTTTGCCAAGGAGACCATCCGTCTCATTAACTCCGTGGCCGATGTCATCAACAACGACCCGCGCGTCAACGAGGTCATGAAGGTCTGCTTTATCCCCAACTTCCGTGTGAGCAACGCCCAGCTCATCTACCCCGCCGCCGAGATCTCGGAGCAGATCTCCACGGCCGGCAAGGAGGCCTCGGGCACGTCCAACATGAAGCTCATGATGAACGGCGCCATTACGCTGGGTACCCTCGACGGCGCCAACATCGAGATCGCCGACCTGGCCGGCCGCGAGAACGAGGCCATCTTTGGCCTGACCGCTCCCGAGGTCGAGCAGCTCTGGGCATCGAACAGCTACTTTGCGTGGGATACGCTCAACAACGATCGGGACCGTCTGGGCCGCGTGATGGACGAGCTTAAGGACAACACCTTTGCGGGTCTTTCGGGCAACTTCGAAAGCATCTACAACGAGCTCATGAACAACAACGACCCCGACCTGGTCATGGCAGACTTCCGCAGCTACGTGGATGCATGGGAGAAACTCACCGGCAGCTATGGCGACCAGGAGACCTGGAACCGCAAGGCCCTGCTCAACACCGCCTCGAGCGGCTGGTTCTCGAGCGACCGCACCATTCGCGAGTACCGCGACGAGATCTGGCACGCGTAGAGGCGCGCGAGCTCCCTTATGCCAGCACGGCATTATTCGACGGGCGCAACGTTGCGCTGCGCCCGTCGCTAATGGGTTTAAGAACATCGATGACAGAAGGAGAAATCGATGAGTAAGAAAGAATGCATCGCGATGCTCCTCGCAGGAGGACAGGGCAGCCGATTGGGGGCACTCACCCAAAAGATCGCTAAGCCGGCGGTTAGCTTTGGTGGCAAGTTCCGC
>DBFAHJ010000032.1:0-6533 GCA_048227095.1 Collinsella aerofaciens
TGGGCGACGAACTCCAGCCCTGGGATGTTGCGTAGAGGCGGGGTGGCTGGCTACTCGACCGTTACAGTGATGTTCTCCCGATGCGCGCGGATGACGTCCCAGCTAAAGTGCTCGACCAGCTGCTCGGCGGTACGCGGCGTGGTGTCCGGCGCGATGCCTGTTTGCCCGGCGAGCCATCCCAACAGCGCCTCGGGTGTGCCAAAGCGGGTGCGGAGCTCGCCCAGGTCTAGGTCGCGGTCGCGCTTGGAAAGGCGGCGGCCGTCCGGTGACATGAGCAGCGGAATATGTGCGTAGTGCGGTGTGGGCAGTCCCAGCAGATGCTGCAGGTAGATCTGGCGCGGCGTGGAGCCCAGCAGGTCGCATCCGCGCACGACCTCGGTGACGCCCATGGCAGCGTCGTCGACTACCACGGCTAGCTGGTAGGCAAAAACGCCGTCGCTGCGGCGCACCAAAAAGTCGCCGCACTCGGTGGCGAGTGCCTCGCATTGGGCTCCGTACGTGCGGTCAACGAATTCGATCACGTCGTCTGCGAGGTCGTCGACGGTGGGCACGCGCAGGCGTGTGGCCGGGGCGCGCAGGGCGCTGCGGCGGGCAACCTCCTCGGCAGAAAGGCCTCGGCAGGCGCCGCGGTAGATGGGCGTGCCGTCGCTGGCGTGCGGCGCGCTCGCGGCGTGGAGTTCGGCACGCGTGCAAAAACAGGGATAGGTGAGGCCGGCGTCTTGCAGCTGGCGCAGGGCGTCCTCGTACAGATCCAGGCGATCGTGCTGGTAGTAGGGGCCTTCGTCCCACTCGAGCCCCAGCCAGGTTAGATCGTCAATCAGTTGAGCGGCAAGTTCCGGGCGCTTGCAGCGATCGTCCAGGTCCTCGATGCGCAGCACGATGCTGCCGCCCTGGCTGCGGGCCGAAAGCCACGCACACAGGCAACTGAACACGTTGCCCAGGTGCATGCGGCCCGAGGGCGACGGGGCAAAGCGGCCCACGACGGGGATGGGCGCTGCCGTTGCTGGTGCGTCCGCGGCGTGTGTTGCTATGTTGCATGCGTTGATATCCATGCGGACGAGTATAGCGCGGGGCGCGGTGGGGGAGACGCTGCCGTGGCCTGCAAGTTGCCGAGGCCGCGCGTTGCGCGTGCCGGACCACCGGCTCGATAGCTCGATCGCCGCCCGCCAGCCCAACCCCTCAAACGACAGAAACCCCGGCAGCTCTTCGCAACTGCCGGGGTTTCCGCGGAAAAGGGGGACATGATCCTCAAGCGAACGGCAAAGGGGCAAACCGTTTTCGCTCAACTGCTTTATGCCCCTTGCTCGCGGACTCAATCAGTGCGCGTGCGGCAACACAAAGCCGCTACACCTGTGACGGAGCTATGAAGTGGTATCTATTGCCGGAGCGGGCTATGCCAAGGAGTGTCCCAGATTGCCGGCAGATAAGGAACGTCCCCAGGTGCCGGCCGCGGGCGTGACTTTCGTCCCGTTTGATACTCCGCTGGCCTAGATGTTCGTCATGTGCGCCCGTAAACGTGGGACAATGGCGTTGCTGGTATCACAGACAAAGGATGTGCCTATGAACACCCTCGCCGCCAAAGTCAGCCGGCAGCGCCACCTGTTTGCGCGATTCGCTTCCGTCTGCGTGCTCGTCGCGCTTGCGTTGTTGCTGCTGCCTGTCGCCGCGCACGCCGACGGCTACTCCATGACCCAGACCTATATCAGTGCCACGGTCGAGGCCGATGGATCGCTGACCGTTGTCGAGGGACGCCAGTTTGATTTCGACGACGACATCAACGGCGTGTTTTGGGAGATCAATACGGGCTCCAACCAGCAGGGCGGCACGGCGGGCGTCGACGTGCTGAGTGTCGAGGAAGAGGACACCGCGTTTAACAAAGTCGATAGCGCGAACAAGGGCGACTCTGGCGTCTACACGGTCGAGCAGACCGGTGACGGCGTAAGGATTAAGGTGTTCAGCCCTCACGAGAGCGGCGACAGCGCAATCTACTACGTGAGCTACACCATGACCGGTGCGGTTATGAACTGGGCCGATACCGCCGAGCTCTACTGGAAGTTCGTAGGTGACGGCTGGTCTGCGGATTCCGATGACGTCGAGATGGAAGTGTGCTTTGCGAATGCCGCTGCCGGGACGGCGGCCGTCAAGGGCGATAACTTCCGCGCATGGGGCCATGGTCCGCTGACGGGCGACGTGTCGCTCGATGAGGACGAGCCCATGGTCACCTATACCATTCCCTGCGTGCACCAGGGCGAATTCGCCGAGGCACGCATCGCCTTCCCTAGCGACTGGGTGCCGCAGCTTGCCGCTTCGGGCGAAGAGCGCATGTCAACGATCCTGAGCGAAGAGAAGGAATGGGCCGACGAAGCTAACGCCCGCCGCGCTCACGCTCGCATGATTGCCAATGCACTTGCCGTGCTAAGTGTTGTTGCGGCGGTGGCCTTTACCGGCACAATCGTTATGCTCAAGCTGCGCAAGCGCAAGCCCAAGCCGCTTTTCCAGGACGAATATTTCCGCGATGTGCCTTCGGCCGACCATCCCGCCGTGCTTTCGGCCCTCATGAGCTGGAACAAGGTGCCCGATCAGGCATATATCGCCACGCTCATGAAGCTCACTGACGACCGTGTGATCAAGCTGGAGCAGGCGACCGTGACCAAGGCCAAGAAGGGTCTGTTGGGGCGTGAAAAAGAAGAGCAGACGTATCGCGTGACGGTGAGTGATGCGGGCTGGAAGTCGGCCAAGGGCATTGACCACATGGTGCTCAAGGTCTTCTTTGCCGGTACTAAGCCTGACGAGAACGGCGATCGCTCGCGCACGTTCGACGAGCTGCAGCACTACGTCAAGCAGCACGCTACACCCGTGGGCGACAAGCTCGAGGACTATCAGAACACCGTTAAGGGCAAGCTGGCCGATAGCGAGTACGTTGCCTCAGACGGCATTGTTGCAATGGTGTTTTGCCTGGTTCTTGGTATCCTGATTGCCTTTGTTCCCGTGGGATCCATCTTCTTTACCGATGGCGCACAGGCGAACATTACCGCCGCGGTTATCTCGGTGCCGATTGTGCTGGTGGGTATCGGCGTGGGCCTTACGTTCCGCCGCTTTACGCCGGAGGGCGCCGAGGTGGCGGCTCGCTGCAAGGCGCTCAAGCATTGGCTCGAGGATTTCACACGCCTAAAGGAAGCCGTCCCGGGCGATTTGGTGCTGTGGAACAAGCTGCTGGTGATGGGCGTTGCCCTGGGCGTTTCGAAAGAAGTGCTGCGACAGCTGGCCGAGGCCGTGCCTGCGGACCTGCGCAACAGCGACGATTTCTACGACAACTACCCCTGCTACTGGTGGTATTACCATCACTACGGCAACGAGTCTCCGCTCGATTCGTTCAACGATGTGTATCACGAGACCATCCGCGAGCTGGCTTCGAGCTCCGATAGCTCGAGCGGCGGCAGCGGCGGCGGCTTCTCTGGCGGCGGTGGTGGCGGCGTCGGCGGAGGCGGCGGCGGAACGTTCTAGCGCGCTCTGATTTTTGGGATGGATCTTCTCCGGCGACTGCCGACGGATCCATCCCATTTTCATGCGCTACCTACGAAGGCTGTCCCCAACGACTAATCACTGGGAACATCCCTAAATGACTAGGTATGGCTGCTGGGTTTAGGCTGTTAGATCGAGTTCGTAGAGGAAGCTTTCGCGCGGCATGTCGTGGCGACGCTCTTCGCGGTTGGCGCGGTGCGTGGCCGTGCGCTTAAAGCCGTGCAGCTCGTAGAACTTCCACGAGCAGTTGGAGTCGGTGTACAGGTGCGCCCTCGTCGCTCCAAGCGAGGATAGGTGTGAGACCGCGGCATCGAGCAGAACCGTGCCAACGCCCAGGCCATGGACATCGCGATCCACGGCAAGCAGCGTGACCTCGTTGTCGTGCGGCAACGGGCTGCTCTCGAGCAGGCGGTTGTTGGTCCGGATGGTTGCGCGCACAAACGAGAGATACTCGGCGCAGGCATCGGGCTCCAGCTCACGCATCTGCGATAGCAGCGCGCGTTCGGTATCCATCCAATGTTCCTTAACGGTGGCGCCGGAGCTCTGTCCTGCGCGTGCAAGCGCAATGCCGCGTGCATGGCCGTCGATTACGGCAACCTGCGAAAACGTCGAAGACGAAAGGCAATAGGCGAGGTCGCATGCGGCCTCGAGGCGGTTGTACTCATCGTTATCCGAATTGTTATGCCAAAGCTGCTGCAGAATCAACGCGATGGCGTCGAAGTCTTCGGTATCAAACGGTCGGTAGAGAACCCGCGAGACCATGGTGCCTCTTTCTTTTGCGGATGCATATCGAGCACAGTTCTACCACGCTATTGGCATCTAATTATGGTGCCCCTGTGTTCCATGAACTCACCGTGCCCGGTGCCGTGCCCATCCCCTCCGCTCGCAAACTTTTTCTGCATATGCGCCCGTTGCGGGGTGCATCGATGCGCTCGATGCGCTACATTGAATCAGTATTTTCAATGCCGCTGCGCGAGCGCTGCAGATCGACGTATCACCGACTCACAGAGCACGGCGGCGTACCAGACAGGAGGACTGCATGGGATCTGATGTGAAGATCGCACGCGCGTTGATTTCGGTTACCGATAAGACGGGCGTCGTCGATTTCGCACGGACGCTGGTCGATGACTTTGGCGTCGAGATCATCTCTACGGGCGGCACGGCTCGTGCCATCGAGGACGCGGGCGTCCCCGTAACCCCCATCGAGGAGTTCACGGGCTATCCCGAGATGATGGACGGCCGCGTTAAGACCCTGCACCCCAAGGTTCACGGCGCGCTGCTGGCCCGCCGCGATTCCGAGCAGCACATGCAGGAGGCGGCACAGCACGGCATTAAGCTGATCGACCTGGTCGTCGTCAACCTGTACGAGTTCGAGAAGACTGTCGCCAACCCCGAGGTCACCTTCGCGGATGCCATCGAGCACATCGACATCGGCGGTCCTTCCATGCTGCGCTCTGCCGCCAAGAACGCCGCGAGCGTTACCGTCATCTCCGACCCGGCCGACTATGATGCCGTCCTGGCCGAGATGCGCGAGACCGGTGGCTGCACCACGCTTTCCACCCGTCGTCGCCTGCAGGTGAAGGTCTACCAGACCACCGCCGCCTACGACACGGCTATCTCCCGTTGGCTCGCCGCCCACGCAAGCGACGTGGCGGACACCTCTGCCAAGCTCGAGATCTCGCTGGAGAAGGTCGACGACCTGCGCTATGGCGAGAATCCTCAGCAGAAGGCCACGGTCTATCGCTTTGCCGAGGGCTGCGAGAATACCGCGAGCTCGCAGTTCCCGCTCGTGGGCTCCGAGCAGATCCAGGGCAAGCCGCTCAGCTACAACAACTATCTGGATGCCGACGCCGCTTGGAACCTAGTCCGCGAGTTCGACGAGCCGGCCTGCGTGATCCTCAAGCATCAGAACCCCTGCGGCTCCGCCGTGGCCGAGGACATCACGGCCGCCTACGACCGCGCCTTCGCCTGCGATCCCAAGAGCGCCTTCGGCGGCATCATCGCCTGCAACCGCGAGGTTCCCTATGAGCTGGTTGAGCACTTTGCCGATCAGAACAAGCAGTTCGTCGAGGTTATCATCGCTCCGAGCTACACTGCCGAGGCGCTCGAGCGCATGGCCAAGCGCCCCAACCTGCGCGTGCTGGCCACCGGCGGCGTGGACCACGGCGCCCAGGTGGAGCTGCGCTCCGTCGACGGCGGCATGCTGGTGCAGGAGGTCGACCACGTGACCGAGGATCCTGCGACCTTTACGTTCCCCACCGACCGCAAGCCCACCGACGCCGAGATGGCCGAGCTCGAGTTTGCCTGGAAGGTCTGCAAGGGCGTCAAGTCCAACGCCATCCTGGTTTCCAAGGGTAAGGCCGGCATTGGCATGGGCCCGGGTCAGCCCAACCGCGTTGACTCTGCGCTGCTTGCCTGCGAGCGCGCCGAGGACTTCTGCGAGCGCGAGGGCGTGGAGAAGGGCGGCTTTGCCTGTGCAAGCGACGCGTTCTTCCCGTTCCGCGACAACGTCGACGTGCTCGCCGCGCACGGCGTGACCTGCATCATCCAGCCCGGCGGCTCCAAGCGCGACGACGAGAGCGTCCAGGCCTGCAACGAGCATGGTATTGCGATGGTCTTCACAGGGGCCAGGCATTTTAGGCACTAGAGGCTTTCCCAAGCACCCGACCTTGCCCCTCAAACCGTCGCTTGCGTACATTTAGTACGCGGCGCTCCTCTTTCGGGGCAATCTCGGGCACTTGGAAAACCCTTAATGGGATGTTGTTCTATCCCATTAAGCCGATCGGTCGCCTGACCGTATCGTCAAAATAATCTCTGCAAAAGACGGCTGCTCCGTTTGGAGGGCCGTCTTTTTGGTATAAGAGGACGGAATGACTAACACGAAAGGTATGACCATGCCCCAGATTGATGATGCCGAGCTGTTTGGCAATGCCGAGGATCAGCGTGCGTACGAGGACTTTTGCGCCAATCAGGAGGCGGTCGAGAAGTTTACGCTCGACAAGCCCGCGCTT
>DBFAHJ010000033.1:0-2630 GCA_048227095.1 Collinsella aerofaciens
TTCGAGCCTGCTTTGTTTTTACCCCACGCGGAGGGGTGGCAGAGTGGTTGAATGCGGCGGTCTCGAAAACCGTTTGGCCTGTATAAGGTCACGAGGGTTCGAATCCCTCCTCCTCCGCCATTTTGGTTGAGAAAGCTCCCAGATCGGGGGCTTTTTTCTTTTAAGTCCCTTACAAGCAAATACGGCGGAGGAGGAGGGATTCGAACCCGCCAGGGCGCAAAGCGTAAAGAAAACGCGCCAGTGGCGCGTTTTTAGCGCAGCGCGGTCGGCGTAAGCCGACCGGATAAATTTTGAGCAAAGCTCAAAATTTGGACATCCCTCCTATTCGACCACGCCCCCATCGCGTTCAGCATCAACCCGGATCCCCAAACATGGAACCTATGACCGTACCCAGTCCCGACCGTTTGCCGAGCAATAGGGTCGCAATCGGCGCCGAACATGTACTATGTACGGGCATTGTCTAAACCCGTAACTCAAAGGACCCCATCTTGCCCGTTGCCGCCGCTATGATCGTTACCGCACACGCCTCGGATGCCATGGTTGCCATCCCGTTTTGGCTCGAGATGTTCGCCGTCGTCGCGGCATCGATCTCGGGCGTGTTGGTCGCACGCGAGCACAAACTCGACCTGGTGGGCGCCGTCGCGCTCGCCGTGGTCTGTGGACTGGGCGGCGGTCTTTTGCGCGATATGACGCTGCAGGTGGGCAACGTCTACATCCTCAACCAACCGATGGCGCTCCCGCTCTCCATCGCCACCGCGGCCATCATCTACATCTTCCCGGCAATCGTCGACAAGCCCGAAAAGCTCATTCCCCTGCTCGATATCATCTCGGTGGGTATTTATGCGGCAACCGGCGCAGACAAGGCGCTGGTCTACGGCTTTGCGCCGGCGGTGTGCATCATGATGGGCTTTTTTACCGCGGTGGGCGGCGGCATGCTGCGAGATGGTTTTATGGGTGTGGTGCCGGGTATCTTCCAGCGCACCAACTTCTATGCCATCGCGGCCATCGCCGGATCGGCAAGCTATGTTTGCCTTGTCATGAGCGGCTTGGTCAGCAATGTCGTCGCACTGGTCGTTTGCGTCGTGGTGACCATGGGACTACGCTGGCTGTCGCTGCGCTTTGATATCAAAAGCCCCACCGAGGATGACATCGCACGCTTTTTGCATCGCAAAAAGTAGGTAGCGCGGGCTCATCCTTCGAAATGCAACCGAGAAGTTCTTTTAGAGCGCCCACGCGTTGGGTACCCTGTTAGGTATATGCCGAGTATCTAACGAAGGATTCACTATGCCCTGCAATCAACTCCCGTTGACCCAGCGCCGTAAAGCATGGGGCCGCATCACCATCCTATTCGCGCTCATCGCGCTGGCGATCACCGTGCTTCCCACGGCGTCGTTCGCCGGCACGGACACCGCAGGAAACGTACTTGCGACCGACAATGACGCCAATCCGTCCGGCGTCGAAGGTGACCTGTACTGGGCAGGTCAGGCCCTCAACTTGGATGATGTGTCCATCGGCCGCGATATCATCGCCGCGGGCGATACCCTCTCGATCCGTGACTGCACAGTGGGCGGCGCCGTCCGTCTGGCGGCACGCACCATCGACATTGCCAAGACCACGGTTGATGGCAGCGTGACCGTCGCTGGCCAGCATGTCGTGCTCAATTCCGACAGCACCGCCAACTGTTTCTACGCGATAGGCGAGACGGTTGCCCTGCGAGGCTCCACCAAGTCGGCAGCGCTTGCGGGCGACACGGTGACCATCGATGGCACCGTCAAGGGCGATGTCGAGGTTTGGGCCGACAAGCTCATCCTGGGCAAGAACGCCCACATCACCGGCACCGTGAACGCGCACGTCTCCGAGGACCCCGAGCGCGCCGCGGGAGCCGAGGTCGGTGCGCTCAAGATCGACCGCACCGAGAACGAGGATACTTCCACCGTTAACGATGTCATCGGCGGCACCGTCGCCGTGGCGCTTTCCACCTGCTTTGTCGCCCTGCTACTCGAGCTCGTCTTTCCGCGCGCGACCGCCAGCGCCGCCGGCATGCTCCACCAGCGCCCCACGCCCCTGTGGGTGAGCGGTCTTCTGGGCACGATTGCTATCGTCCCCGCCGTCCTACTGCTGATTATCTCCATCGCTGGTCTATCGCTTGCCGGAGCCCTCATGTGCGGCGTTATCGGCATCGCATTGGTGTCGAACGCCTTTGCGGGGTGCGCGATCGCCCGCATGGTCGGACACAGCCAAAACCGCTACGCCATGGCAGCCGTGGGTGGCATCGCCGCAGGCGCCCTCACAGGGCTTCCCCTCGTAGGCGGCTTCATCAGCGGTGTGGCCTTTGTCTTTATGCTCGGCTACATCATCCAGATCATCTGGCGCAACGCCCGCCTCAAGTCGCAGCAGCCGACTAACACGCCGGGACTCCCCACCGCTTAGCAGCTAACTGCCACAAAGATGCCAAGCACCTTTGTGGCGGCGCAAACGAACCTGCCCCCTGAATCAGAACCACCCTTAAAAAGGGTGGTTTGCTCTTAGGGTATAACCCACGGGCCCCGGGCTCGCGTCTAAAGGCGCGGGCCCGGACTTCGTCCAGGCCTAGTGCATCTTGACCCGTGGCGCGCCGGTCGAACCGGCAG
>DBFAHJ010000034.1:0-3162 GCA_048227095.1 Collinsella aerofaciens
ATACCGTTCGCACAATACGTCCGTGCCACAAGTCGACTAAATTGAGACAATAGTGAATAGGGTTAGGCTACCGTCCCCTGCGGGGACTGAACGGACAGATGCATATGCCGAGCAAAATCGAAAAAAAGCAAGCCGCCGCAAAGCTGCGCAAACCGCCGCGCGACTTCTCGTACACGCAAAACCGAGAGCTCAGCTGGCTACGCTTTGACAACCGCGTGCTCGACGAAGCCTTCGACGAAACCGTTCCGTTATTCGAGCGACTAAAGTTCGTCTCGATCTTCGAGTCCAACCTCGACGAGTTCCTTATGGTGCGCGTGGGCGGCCTGTCCGATCTGGCGGAGCTCAAAAAACAACCTGTCGACAACAAGAGCAATATGACCGCCTCCGAACAGGTCGATGCTGTCATGGCCGAAATGCCCGGGCTCCTTACCCGTTGGGAGTCCATCTTTAAGAGCATCGAGGGCAAGCTCGACACCTTGGGCGTTCACCGCGCCCGCATCGATTCGCTTACGCCCGAGGAGCGCACCTTTGTAACCCGCTACTTCCAGGCCTACGTGTCACCGGTCATCTCGCCGCTGGTCATCGATCCGCGCCACCCCTTCCCCAACCTGCGCAATGGCGCGCTCTATCTGGCCTGTGGTCTGGACGGCGCCACCGACGAGGAGAGCCTGCTGGGCCTTATCGAGATTCCCGCCTCAATGAACCGCGTGGTCGAGATCCCCTCGCCCACCGGCACCTACTCCTACATCTTGCTCGAGGGCGTCATCCTCGCCTGCTTGGACAGCTGCTTTGGCTCCTATAAGCCGCTGGATCGTGCGCTGATCCGCGTCACCCGCAACGCCGACATCGATCCGGACGGCGAGGGCGTCGAAGAGGAAGAGGACTACCGCCAGCACATGAAGCGCATCCTCAAGAAGCGCCTGCGCCTGCAGCCGGTAGTGCTCGCGGTCTCGGGGTCGCTCGAGAAGGCAACGCTCAAGACTATCCGCAAGGCGCTCGAGCTCTCGCGTCGCTCTGTCTTTACCTGCGATATCCCGCTCAACCTGGGCTACGTCTTCGGCATTGAGGGCAAGATTCCCGAGCACCTGCGCAACGAGCTGCTCTTTACGCCGTTTAGGCCGCAGCCCAATCCCAACATCGACATGACCCGCTCCATCCGCGAGCAGGTGCTGCAGCACGACAAGCTGCTCTTTTATCCCTACGAGGCCATGAACCCGTTCTTGGACCTGGTGCACGAGGCCGCCTATGACCCCGAGTGCATCTCGCTGCGCATCACGCTCTACCGCGTGGCCAAGCAGAGCCGCCTGTGCGAGTCGCTGATCGATGCTGCCGAGAACGGCAAAGAGGTCACGGTGCTCATGGAGCTCCGCGCCCGCTTTGACGAGCAGAACAACATCGAGTGGGCCGAGCGTCTGGAAGAAGCGGGCTGCACCGTCATCTATGGTTCCGAGGGCTTTAAATGCCACTCAAAGATCTGCCAGCTCACCTATCGCGAGGGTATGGCGCTCACCCGCCTCACGCTTTTGGGCACCGGCAACTTTAACGAGAAGACGGCCAAACTCTACAGCGACTTTATGCTCATGACGGCCCATCCCGGCATCGGTGAAGACGCCAACTTGTTCTTCCGCAACCTGTCGCTGGGCAACCTGCGCGGCGATTACCGCTTCCTGGGCGTGGCGCCCGTGGGCCTCAAGCCGCTCATCATGCGCGGCCTGGATCGCGAGATCCAGCGCGCCCTCGCTGGCGAGCCCGCCCGTGTGTTCTTTAAGCTCAACTCACTCACCGACCGCGAGGTCATCGACAAGATCGCCGAGGCGTCGTGCGCCGGTGTGCGCGTGGACATGATCATCCGCGGCATCTCGTGCCTCAAGCCGGGCGTTCCGGGCAAGACCGAGAACGTGCATGTCCGTTCTATCGTCGGACGCTTTTTGGAGCATGCGCGCGTTTACGCCTTTGGCGTGGACTCTGACATGATCTATCTGAGCTCGGCCGACATGATGACGCGCAACACCGAGCACCGCGTGGAGATCGCCTTCCCCGTGCTCGACCCCACCTGCCGCGCCCTGGTGCACGAATACATGGGCATGCAGCTGCGCGACAACGTAAAGGCACGCAGCCTGACGAGTGACGGCACCTGGGTTCCCGTGGAGCGCAAAGAGGACGAGAAGCCCTTCAACTCGCAGGAAGCTCTGCTGGAGCGTGCCTATCGCAACGCCGAGTCCGCCGGGCAGCAGCGCGCACAGGAGAAGGAACGCGTGGCCGAAGAAGCTATTCAGGCCGAGGTTGAACATGGGGCAGTTGCCAAACCGGAAACGGTTGCCGCTCCCCCGGTGAATGAACCCGTGGCTGCCGCAGAGCCCGCCGTGGAGAAAGCGCCCGAGGTTCAGAAGGTCCAGGCGACCGTCATTGAGCCCGAGCCTGCACCTGCACCTCAGCCCGAGCCGCAGGTCACCAAACCCGCACCCGAGACGAGTGCCCGCCGCGAGAAGCCCGCTGGCAAGACCAAGGCCATCGAGCGCCATCGCCCCGGTCGCGTGCGCATGGGACTGGGTCTGATCGGCCTGGGTCTTAAGACGCTCATTACCGGCAAGACGAAATAGACGTTTGTAGAAGCAGTTTGTAGAAGCGCCCCGCATTTGAGGAAAGCCTCGGATGCGAGGCGCTTTTCCCTGCTACCATGGTGCGGACAACAACGCGAATGACAGGCAGGGATATGAAGCTCACTATAGAATCGATGACCTACGGCGCCGATGGGCTGGCGCACGCCGACAACGGCAAGGCCGTCTTTGTGCAGGGCGCCGTGGCAGGCGACACCGTCGAGGCCGAGGTCGTGCAGGACGGCAAGTCATTCATGCGTGCCCGCACCACCGAGATTCTGGAGCCAAGCCCCGATCGCATTCAGCCTCCCTGCCCCTTCGTGGGCATCTGCGGCGGCTGCTCGTGGGGCAATCTCTCACGCACGGCACAGCTCGCCGCCAAGGAGCAAAACCTGCGCTCCACGCTCGAACGCATTGGCAAGTTCGCTCCTGAGCAGGTCGATGAGCTGGTGCAGCCCATCCGCCACACCAAGGACGACTGGGGCTACCGCAATAAAATCGAGCTCGAACCGACCGTCGTCAACGGTCGCGTGCGCCTTGGCATGCACGGTGTCGACCCCAGCAA
>DBFAHJ010000035.1:0-4170 GCA_048227095.1 Collinsella aerofaciens
CCCTCGGCCCACAGCTGAGCCGGCGTGGTGCTGAAGGCCATCGCGAAGGCCAGGAATGCCACCAGGCAGCGCTTTGCCACGCCGCGCGCGATTACGCCACGGCGACGAAGCGAGGCACGCTGGCACTCGTCCTCAAACATATCCATTTGTCTCCTATTGTCTGTACTTGGAGCGTTGCCTTGAAGCTGCCCCACGTCATCGCGCATGTTGCGCCCGAGTTCCCCCATCGGGGTCCCCCTTCCCTCCAGAGCCCTATGCACACCGGCGGCATACGCCGCAGCCGCATGCAAGATGGGAGGCGATCCGACTTAACCTTAACGGCTCAGGCGCGCCGTCCGATCTGCGACGCGAACATCCCGAGCCAAGAGGAATTACGGTTACTGGTACAGCCGGGGACTTGCACCCCGATTCCCCCAAACGCGCAGGAAAACCGCGCATTCGTGCGTCTCCGCACCACCATCTAGGCCATCGATTAAAACCGTCAATATGCTATCACGCAAAAGGGCCTCGCACGCAGGCGAAGCCCAAGGTAAAAGCTATTGTTTGCGAAAGGAAAATGCGGTGACGGTCGCAGCCTCTAGCGCTTGCCGCCGTGGCTGTTGAGCCAGATATTGCGGCCCAGCATAAGCGCCAGCACCAGCGCGCTCACGTAGCCCATAAAGCCAATGACCGGGATACCAAACACAACCGGCTCGATGCGCGCGTAGTACACCACCGACGAACCGATAAACAAGCCGGCGATAACAATAGCCATCGACATGCGGTCGATAATTCCACCCAGCTGTCGCAGCGCCTTATCGCTGCTCATGATCTGCGTGTTCACCTTAAGCTGGCCGCGTGTGAGCATGCGCGAAGCCAAGCCCAGATACTCGGCCGCCTCGAGCGAGCCCTTCGCCGCGCGATAACTGCTCGCTGCAAAGTCGCGGCTCATCTCGCGCATGCGGGCGTAGGTGCTCTTCTCGTTTTTGATGTGCGTCTGGATGATCTGGATCATGTTGACGTTGGGCATGTACTCGGTCAACAGGCCCTCGAGCGTCACCATGCCGCGGGCGAACATCGTCACCACGCTCGGCAGCTCAACGTCATTTTTGCGCGCGAGGTTTAACAGCGAAGTCAAAAACTCGCCGATATCTAGGTCCTTAAGGTCAAGGCCCGCAAAGTCAGCCACGATAAAGTCCAAATCGGACAAAAAGGCCGAATGATCGAGCTCAGCCGAGTCGCCACGCGTCACGGCGAAGCGCATGAGCGAATCCTTGAGCTTGGGCACGTCGCCCTCGGCCACGGCGAAAATCATGTCCTTGACGATACCGCGGTCGTGGCTCGACATGCGTCCGACCATACCCAAGTCGATAAAGTAAACGATACCGTCTTTGAGGATGATGTTTCCCGCATGCGGGTCAGCATGGAAAAAGCCGTCATCAAGCACCTGCGTCGAGTAGTCCTCGACGATTGCGGCACCGATCTTTTCCAAGTCATAGCCCTCGGCCACCAAGCGTTCAGGATCGGCGATCGAAATGCCGTCGACGTAGTCCATAACCACCACGTGTTCGGTGCACAGGTCCAGATAGGATTTAGGGCACGTCACGCCATGAACGCTCTTATGGAACTCGTAGAAGTCGTTGAGGTTTTTGGCCTCGGCCAAAAAGTTGGTCTCCTCGCGAAACGAGGTCCACAGCTCCTCGACCACGCCGTGCAGGTCAACGAATTGATCGGTGTTGACGAACTTGGAAACGATACGCACCACCGAGCGGATGATATCGATGTCCTGCGCCATAACCTGCTGCGCACCGGGGCGCTGCACCTTGACGGCCACGTCCTCGCCCGTCACCAGACGAGCGCGGTGCACCTGCGCGAGCGACGCGCTACCGAGCGGGTTGGGGTCGATCGCATCGAACATCTCCCCCAGGCGCAGGCCGTATTCTTCTTCCAGACAGCTGAGTACGACCTCGTACGGCACCGGCTCCACGTCGGAGCGCAGACGACGCAGCTCGTCGCAAAAGCGCTGCGGCAGAATCTCGGACCGGTTGGCCAAAATCTGCCCCATCTTGACGAACATGGGGCCGAGTTCCTCGAGCAGGCGGCGCAAACGAACCGGCGTGAGGTTATCCCACACGCGGTACTTTTTGACTAGGCGTACAATCTGCCCAATGCGTTCGCGACGACCCGCCGGCGTGAGCTGGTATTCCTCGTCCGGCGCCATCGCGTCGGGCTCCTCGGGCACCATATCGACGGCGCGCGGCTTCTTGCGAGCGCCCGAGACGGCGGCGTCGACCTCATCGACAACCGCCGCCTCGTCACCCAAGGGATCTAGATTGTTGTAATCGGTGGTGGAATCTGCCATCTGCGCTGCTACTCGGCCTCTTCGGTATCCTTCGCATCGTCGGGCTCAACGGACTCGACGGGCACCGAGGTCACGTTGTCCTCGACCGAATCGACGATGTCGCGCACATGGGCCAGGAAGGCAGTGCGCTCGGGAGCGGTCATGACGCGGACGCGGGCAAGGATAAGCTCGTCAAGCACGCGCTGGGCCGCGGTCTCGCCCTGCATGCCCAGACGCTCGGTCAGGTCGGAGATGGTGCCACCGGCCTGCTCGAACATATCGGACACGCTGCGGGCGATATCGGGGGTGGCGGTGTCCTTGCGGACCTGCTCGCCCTTGGTGTTAAGGTCGTCGAGGACCTTCTTGCCGCCTTCGACAGCAACGGCGGCAGCGCCAAAGCCAACGTTGATGGCGCCGTTAACAAGCTGATCGAGTTTCATAACCATGGTTGTCTCCAATCATAAACAACTGCATTGGCGTTCTTGTACCCAAGATCGAGTGAAAGCGACAAAGCGTTTTAGCGCTATTCGATCGACGGGAAATCCCTACCTCACGTTGTCGTTCATCGCGAAAGAGTTCTTCATGGCGCAGCTCGTGGTGTAGAGCACCTTGCCCAGTAGAGCATCGGTCTCCACACGAACACACTCGGCAAAGGCCTCATTGGCGCGTGCAAGCTCGGCAGGCACCTCGGCCTCAGGCAGAGCGGCTACGGTAGCATCGACGTCATGGATCTGCTTGTGGCCCATGCCACCGACCTTCTCCTGGTAGTCCTCCACAGCGCGGCCGCACTCATGGAAACGGACGTCAGCCAGCGCGCCGATCAGGCGGTTGGCCCAGTAGAAGTTTTCGGACGTCACGCGAGCCTGCGTGTCGGCATAGTACTCGGGCATAGTCTCGACGTTGGCGTACAGCGGAACCAGCGCGTTAAACGAGTTGGAACCAAAGGCCATCCACTGCACGGCGCGGTAGGCCGGCTGCGCATAGGGGCGCAGCTGCAACACGGCAAGCTGGCTGTTGCGGTTGATGCCGATGGGGCGATAGGCACCACGCGTAGCGGGCGTGCCCCTGCTGCCGTAGCAGTCGTACTCCGTGCCCTGGTAGTG
The DNA here is from genome assembly GCA_048227095.1 of Collinsella aerofaciens. Taxonomy (GTDB): domain Bacteria; phylum Actinomycetota; class Coriobacteriia; order Coriobacteriales; family Coriobacteriaceae; genus Collinsella; species Collinsella aerofaciens_CF. The sequence continues at coordinate 3,424 of DBFAHJ010000035.1, forward strand.
GCTCGAGAGCACGTACTTGATGTCCTCGATGGTCACCTTGCGCTCGGGCACGCGGCTCCAGGGGATATCGTCGCTCTCGGGCGTGTAGTCGGCGTCGGGGCCATCCCACACGTCGCTGGGGTTGAGGCAGCGCTGCATGTACCAGGCGCGCGGCGTGTTGTAGACATGGTCGCTGTCGCTGTGCGAGCCAAAGGCCTCGCGCGGGTTAAAGACGGCAGCCGGGCCGTCGCTCTCGACGCCCAGCGTCAGGTCCAGATGCCACTCGGCCATCCAGACGCGCAGGTCGGCGGAGCACATATGGTCGGCCTGGGCGCCCTCGGCGTCATCCAGGTCAAAGCTGTCGATGCCCAGCTGGTTGGGCATGGTCACATAGGCGTCGTCAGGCACGCGCTTGGCGATCCAGTGGTGACCGCCGATGGTCTCGAGCCACCAGATCTCGTCCACGTCGCTAAAGGCGATGCCGTTGTTCTCGTAAGTGCCGTAGCGCTCGAGCAGGTCGCCCAAGATACGCACGCCGTCGCGGGCGGACTTGGCATACGGCAGCACCAGGGTCACCATGTCCTCCTCGCCCAGGCCACCGGGCTGCGCCGGCACATAGCCGTCCTCACCCTCGTTGCCCTTGGCGGGCACGTAGTCCACGAGCGGATCGGCGCCGCGGACGCGCTCGTTGGTGGTAAGCGTCTCGGTTGCGGACATGCCAACATTGAGCTCGTTGAAACCGGCCTCGGCCCAGATACCGTGGCCCGG
>DBFAHJ010000036.1:0-6464 GCA_048227095.1 Collinsella aerofaciens
CTGGATGGCAACCATGGGGAACACGACGGCGAGGGTAATGCAGACCTCGGGATCAAACTCGAGCGCGTAGGGCATGAGCTTGGGAAGAGCGAAGACCTGAGCGGTGGCGACGCTGGAGAAGTCGATCATGCCAAAGGGGATCGAAACGATCATGCCAACGATCATGCCAAAGAACACGGATCCCAGCTTGAGCGTGCCCTTTCCAAAGTTGGCGAGCGCGAAGACGACGGCGAAGGTGATAAGAGCGACGCACCATGCCTGCGGGGTGCCCCACAACGGCGTGCCCATGCCACCGGCCATGTATTTGACGGCCGTGGGATAGAGAGAGACGCCAATGGAGAAGATGACCGTGCCGGTCACGACGGGCGGGAACAGCCACTTAATCTTGCTGTAGGCCAGACCAAAGAGGACCGCGACGGCACCGCCAACGATCTCGCCGCCCAGCAGCGCGCCAAAACTAAAGCCCGAGGCGCCCATGGCCTGAAGGGCCGGCAGGAACGCGAACGAAACGCCCATGACGATGGGCAGGCCGCCGCCAATGCGACGGAAGGGAGCGAAGGCCTGAAGGGCCGTGTCGATCGCCGAAAGAATGAGTGCAACCTGAATGATGTCGGTGCTCTGCTGGCTATTAAAGCCGTAGACGCCGGCCATGATGACCGCCGGGGTAATGATGCCGGCAAACGATGCCAGTACATGCTGAAGGGCACACGGGATCATTTCCTTAACGGGCGGCATGCCTTCGCGAGTGAACAGGGCTTCAGTGCCGTTCGTAACCGTCTCCTGGGTCATTTGACCACCAATCCTCGAAATAGTTGTTTTCGCATCTAACGCTCTATTGTGACGCAGTGCGGGGTTGAGGTTGTGCCTTCGTTGCATATCGTATTAAAGATGATTCTCATTCTCAATAATAATTTTTTGTTATCAGACTATTCTTCAGCTGAGATAATGCATTTCCGCAGGTCAGGAAAGTGTCTGGTCAAAATGACATCTTACTTTTCTTTTGGTCAACCGTTTACCGCTAAATTCCTACCGTTCGTCTGTATTACGCAATGTACCTGCGGATATACGAGTCAATAGACACCGTGTTACCATGATAAAAAATTGTTATGAACACTTCGATAGAACCCAAAGGAGTTGCCCGTGAACGAGACCGTACGCCGCTTTTTGCCGATGGTCGATTTCCTGGAGCAGGTACTCGGTAAGAACAGCGAAATCGTGCTGCACGATTTCTCGGATCCCGACCACGCCATCGTCGATATTCGCAACGGCATCGTGAGCGGCCGTAAGGTCGGCGGTCCCGCCACCGATCTGGCACTCAAGATCATGCACGATGGTAAATATCGCGATCTGCCGTTCATTACGGGCTACGAAGGCCGCGGTGCCGGTGGCAAGACGCTGGAGTCGGCGACGTACTTCATTCGCGAGGACGGCGAGATCGTCGGCATGCTCTGCGTCAACACCGATCTTTCGGCCGTGCGCAACATCAGTGCCATGGCCCAGCAGCTTATGGCCTGCTTTGACGCCGCTCCCGCACGCACCGAGCCCTCCCCCATCGAGGTCGAAAGCCTTTCGGAGTCCACGCAGGAGCTCATCGACCGCAGTATTTCCGAGCTGCTGAGCGCTCGCGGGCTGGATGTGACGTCGCTTGGTCAAAGCGACCGCGTGGAAGTCATTCGCCACCTCAACGGCAACGGAGTGTTCATGCTCAAGGGCGCCGTAGCCTGCGCCGCCACCGCGCTGGGCATCTCGGAGCCCAGCGTCTACCGCTACCTGCAAAAAGTCCGCAAGGAAGGCTAACCCGCTGACTCCTTGGGGACGGAGGAAAACGGATCATTTTTGTCGCATCGCTTGACAAAAGACCCTGCAGTTCACACGCACTGCAGGGTCTTTTTGCATGTCATGTTTAGTTGTTGCCAACCCCTTAGAGAGCGGCGACGACCTCAATCTCAACCAGACCGCCGGCCGGAAGGGCGGCAACCTGGAAAGCGCTGCGCGCGGGGAACGGAGCCTCGAACTTGGAGGCGTAGATCTCGTTCACGGCAGCGAAGTCGGCAATGTCGGCCAGATAGACCGTGGTCTTAACGACATCGGCAAAGGTGGCGCCGGCAGCGGTCAGCAGGGCCTCGACGTTAGCAAGGGACTGCTTAGCCTGGGCCTCGACGCCCTCGGGCATCTTGCCGGTTGCGGGGTCGATGCCCAGCTGGCCGGACAGGAACACCATGTTGCCGGTCTGGATGCCGGGGGAATACGGGCCGATGGCTGCAGGTGCGTTATCGGAAGACACGACGGTCTTGCTCATGTTTTTCTCCTTACGATCAGATAGAGAGCGTGAGCGCGGCGTTCACACCGGGAGGCACAATTCGGTCTGAACACCGCGCTTGATTTGGGATAGTACTCAAGGTTTCCGCGCAATGCAAGATTATTATCACGTTGCGAGAATATTTTATCGCCCAACGGTTTCCCCGAACCGCTGAACGGTTCTCATGTGGAGCAGCCAGTCCAAGCTGCTGAAGACTTTATCCAGCTTGGAGCACGGGCGTCGCCCACCGCAGCGACGCCACTATACTTTTGAATATCTGAGCATTTTGAAAGGCAGGATATGACCGCAACCGCCAGTCGAACCACCAACCGCAGGCCCGAGCTTTTGGCCCCCGCCGGAGGCCCCGAGCCCTTTGCCGCCGCACTCGCTGCCGGGGCAGACGCCATCTACTGCGGCATGGGCAGCTTCAACGCCCGCCGCAAGGCAACCAACTTTACCGATGAGGCCTTTGAGCAGGCCTGCCGCGCCGCGCATCTGGCCGGCTCGCGCGTCTACGTCACGGTCAACATCGTCATCAAGCAGTCCGAGATGGGCGATGCGTTGCAACTCATCCACCGCTGCTCCACGCTGGGCGCCGATGCCTTCATTATCCAGGACTGGGGCCTGTTCTTTGAGGTCAAGCGCACCATGCCCGGCATCGAGACACACATCTCGACCCAGGCGAACATCCATGATGACCGTGGGACTATCTGGTGCCGCGAGCAGGGCGCCGACCGCGTGACCCTCTCGCGCGAGCTCTCCATCGACGAAATCGCTGCCATTCACAATGCCGCGCCCGACGTTGACCTTGAGGTCTTTAGCCACGGCGCCATCTGCTTTTGTTACTCGGGCCTGTGCCTGCTGTCGAGCTTTGCCATGGCGGGCCGCTCGGCCAACCGCGGCATGTGCGCTCAGCCCTGTCGCCTGCCTTACGAGCTGATTGACGAGAACGGCCGCTCGCTCTCCCCTGCCGGTCGCGAGCGCGCGCTGTGCCCGCGCGACACCAATACTTCGCAGCTCGTTCGCCGTCTGTATGACGCCGGCGCCGCATCGCTCAAGCTCGAAGGCCGCATGAAAGCCCCCGATTACGTATATTCCATCGTCGACGTGTATCGTCATCAGATTGATGACATGCTGGCCGGGGTCGCCGTAGATAAGGACGAGGACGCCGCCCGCCAACGCCAGCTCAAACGCTGCTTCAACCGCGACTTTACGCACGCCTACCAAGACGGTACCTCGGGTGACGAGATGATGAGCTACGAGCGTTCCAACAACCGCGGCCAGATCGTGGGCACGGTGCTCGGCAGCCGCCTGTCCAACCGCGATGTGCGCGGGCTCAAGCCCGACGACCGCCGTCGCCGCGCTGCCATCGCCCGCATTGAGCTGTTTGAGCCCGTGGGCAAGGGTGACCTGCTGGAGCTTCGTCACGACGATGAGTTTGACCAGTTCCTGACCACCATTGCCGCCGAGGATGCCGCTGCCGGCGACATCATCGAGTGCCGCGTGCCCCGTAGCATGCCCGAGGGTTGCCGTGTACGCGTGATTCGAAGCCAGCGCGCTATCGACGCCGCCGGCGCCGCGCTCAAACGCGATGTGCTGCGCCGCCGCGCCGTAGACGTGACCGTCGTGGCGCGTCTGGGCGAGCCGTTTACCGTGACGCTCACCTGCTGCGACGACCCCACGCTCGCTGCCGCTGCGACCGGCTTTACCGTCGAGGCCGCCAAGACCCGCGCCGTCGAAGCGTCCGATCTGGTTGAGCATGTAGGCCGCATGGGGTCCTCGCCCTTTGAGGCCGCGAGCTTTGACGTTTCGCTCGACGCCGGCTGCGGTATGGGCTTCTCCGCCGTGCACAAGGTGCGCGCCGCCGCCTGTAAAGCATTGGAGGAGGCCATTCTGGCGCCGTACGAGGAGCGCGCGAAAACGCTTGAGTTGCCGGTACTCGACAAATGTACGCACGCCATGCCCGAGCATTACCGCGACGAGCCGCATATCTGCGCCACCGTCACCACGCTCGAAGCCGCCGAGGCAGCTCGCGCCGAGGGCGCCGCGCGCATCTATATGACCACCGACGCGCTCGAGACTGTCGGACTCTCCCCTGCCGATGCATTTGAGCAGGGTATCGTGCCCGTACTCGACGAGGTCTGCCGCACCGTCGACCACGAGCGCGTCGATCCCTGGATCAATGCCGGAGCCACCGTCGCCGTCGGCAATATCTCCGAGCTCGCCGTAGCCGCGCATGCCGGCGCCACGGCCGAGATTCGCTCTTGCCTGCCGGTGCACAACACGCCCTGCATGGAGGCGCTTGCCGAGCGCGGAGCCGGTGCGTTTTGGCTCTCGCCCGAGATCACGCTCGACGAGATTGTCTCGCTCGGCGCCACCGCGCCCGCGGCTCTGGGCATCACCGTCTTTGGCCGCCCGCGCGTCATGACGAGCGAGCATTGCATTCTGCAGGTTGCCAACGGCTGCATCCACGATTGTGCCAACTGCCGCCTGCGTGCCCGCAAGCTCTCGCTCAAGAATATCGACGGCAAGGTCATGCCCGTCCGCACCGACACTCACGGCCGCTCTCGCCTGTACGATGCCTACCCCATCGACCTCACGCCGCAGGTTGCTCAGCTGCTCGATGCCGGCGTGCGTCGTCTCATGGTGGACGGAACGCTGCTCGAGGCGGATGAGGTGGGCCGTGCCGTCGCCCGCGTCCGTCGTGCCGTCGAAGCAGCGCAGGCCGGCCGCAAGCCCGCCGCCCGCCTGCGCGGGGCGACCTCGGGCTGCATGTTTGTGGGAATCAGCTAACCGAAAGGCTTACACGTGAACGAAGAACCTCAAGTCCTTTACTGCGACGCCTGGCTCATGGCCATCGACAAGCCCGCCGGCATGATCGTCCACGGCGACGGCACCGGCGAGCGCACGCTCACCGACTACGCCAGCGACCTGCTGCTGGCGATGGGTGACGGCTTTGCCGCGACCGACATGCAGCCGCTCAACCGCCTGGACCGCAACACCACCGGCGTGGTGTTGTTTTCGCTCGACAAACAGACGCAGCCCGCCTTTGACCAGATGGTGATCGACCACGCCTTCGAAAAGCACTATCTGGCGCTGGCCGAGGGCAAGATCGACTGGAACGAGAAGCTCATCGACAAGCCCATCGCCCGCGACCGTCACGACAGCCGAAAGATGCGCGTCGGCGCCAGCGGCAAGCCGTCTCAAACTCGCGTGAAGGTGCTCAAACGTCTTAAGAGCCGTCGTGGCCTGCCCGCGCGCTCGTATATCGATGTCGAGTTGCTCACCGGCCGCAAGCACCAAATCCGTGTGCACCTGGCAAGCGAGCATCATCCCCTGGTTGGCGACGACCTGTACGGAACGCCGCGCCCCTGCGGCCTGATGCTCCACGCCCACAGCGTGTCCTTCACGCATCCCGTAACCGGCGAGCACATCCACATCGAAGCCCCCTGCCCCTGGGAGCCCTAAACCACCACAATGGGGACAGGCACCTTTGTGGTGGTTTTGCCGCAATGGTTCAACCGCGGTCCCAAAACGTCTCGATCTGTAACAGTTAGAACCCATTTTCCGGTCTATCTGTTACAGATCGAGACATTCAAATCCCCCTTAAGGGAAAATCTCAATCTGTAACAGTAGCTCGGCAAAATCAGTCCCAGATGTTACAGATTGAGACAAAGGGACGGCGCGGTTCGGAAGTATCTCAATCTGTAACACCTAGCCCACTTTTAACGGTCCAGTTGTTACAGACTTAGACAAACCGGCAGACAACGAAAGCGGCAACGCCCGTGATGGACGTTGCCGCTTTTCTATTGAGAAAACTACTCGGTTTTCGTTACTAACCACCACAATGGGGACAGGCACCTTCGTGGTGGTTTTGGCCTTGTCTCGCTGTTAGACAGTGATGACGTTGTCCATTGCCCGGTACTTGGCGGGGACCTCGCCTGCGGTAATAATCGTTGCGTCGCGGAAGTCCGCGAACTTGACGGGCGCCACCATGCCAAATTTACTGGCGTCCGAGATTACGAAGCGTTTGGCGGTATGGCGCATCGAGATACGCTTGACCTGTGCTTCCTCGATATCGGGCGCCGTGAAGCCCTGCTCGGCGGCAATGCCGTTAGAGCCCCAAAAGCCACAGTTGAAGTTGTAGCGGTCTAAGGTTGCCAAG
>DBFAHJ010000037.1:0-2992 GCA_048227095.1 Collinsella aerofaciens
GCGCCGCGCTGACAAGATCAACAAGTGCCTCGCCGACAACGGCATCGCCTCCCTCGAGGAAGCTCTGCAGATCTGCACCGACAAGGGCTTCAACCCGCGTGAGATCGTCAACAACACCCAGTCCATCGCCTTCCAGAACGCCGAGTGGGCCTACACCCTCGGCTGCGCTCTTGCTGTCAAGCGTGGCGCCAAGACCGCTTCTGAGGCTGCTGCCATCATCGGCGAGGGCATCCAGGCCTTCACCGTTCCCGGCTCCGTCGCCGAGGACCGCAAGGTCGGTCTGGGCCACGGCAACCTGGGCGCTATGCTGCTCTCCGACGACACCGAGTGCTTCGCCTTCCTGGCCGGCCACGAGTCCTTCGCTGCCGCTGAGGGCGCTATCGGCCTGGCTCTGAACGCCAACAAGGCTCGCAAGAAGCCGCTGCGCGTTATTCTCAACGGTCTGGGCAAGGACGCCGCTCAGATCATCGCCCGCATCAACGGCTTCACCTACGTGAAGACCCAGTTCGACTACTTCACGGGCGAGCTCAAGGTCGTCGAGACCATCCCCTACTCTGATGGTCCCCGCGCTGCCGTTAACTGCTACGGCTCCGACGACGTCCGCGAGGGCGTTGCCATCATGTGGCACGAGAACGTCGACATCTCGATCACCGGTAACTCCACCAACCCCACGCGCTTCCAGCACCCCGTCGCTGGCACCTACAAGAAGGAGCGCCTCGAGGCTGGCAAGAAGTACTTCTCCGTCGCTTCTGGTGGCGGCACTGGTCGTACCCTGCACCCGGACAACATGGGCGCCGGCCCTGCCTCTTACGGCATGACCGACACCATGGGCCGTATGCACTCCGACGCCCAGTTCGCCGGTTCTTCCTCCGTGCCTGCGCACGTTGACATGATGGGTCTCATCGGCATGGGCAACAACCCCATGGTCGGTGCCACCGTCGCCTGCGCTGTCGCCGTCGAGGAGGCCCTCAAGGCCTAATCGCGCCCGCGCGATGCTCATATAGTTGAGCTTTGGAGCCGCTACCCACCCAGGTAGCGGCTCTTTTTGTTTGCGCTGTCGCAGGGTAGCTAATGCCGATATATCAGTTGGGGCGAAATACAAGATGTGATGAGATGGAGCGTCAGAGCGTCCATGACGCCCACCTGCCATATTTGCCCTTTACCGATTTGCCGAGTCTTTGCGGCCCCATTGCCGATCACCCGTGCGACAATGCGCCGGACGAGAAAGGAATCCGATGGAATCGACTGATGTACTGGTAATTGGATCTGGCATTGCGGGCCTTTGCGCCGCCATCGAAGCGGCACGCACGGGTGCAACCGTCACTGTGGCAAGCGCCGGCAAGACTATGAGTGGATCGAGCTTCTTCCCCGGAACCTGGGGCCTAGGGCTTATCGGACCCGTTAACGAAGACGACGAGCAGGACCTCATCGACACCATCCTGGCCGTCGGCGGCGGCGTTGCCGACCCCGAACTCGTCCAAGCGTTCGTCCACGGCATTCCCCAAGCGATTGACTGGCTCGAGCAAGACCTGGGCGTTGAGCTCCAGCGTCCGCAAAGCGCCAAGAGTGCTCAACAAAAGCAATTTATCCCCTGCTTTGACCACAAGACGCGCATGTGGCGCGGCCTCACCCGCAAGCCCCTTGAGGACGCTCTGACGACCTGGATCGAGTCGCTCGGCATTCGCCTGCTCCCCCGCCATGAGCTTATCGACCTTGTTGAGGACACGAACGGCAGAATAACCGGAACCGTACTCTACGACCTTACCGAAAATCGAATCGTGCCCTTTGCTGCCGAGGCCACGGTCATCGCAGCCGGTGGCACAGGCGGCCTGTTCGAGCGCAGCCTTACGTCGGCTGATGTGCTCAGTTCCTCGCAGGCCATCGCGCTGGCGCACGGCGCAACACTTACTAATATAGAGTTCATGCAGATGATGCCCGGCTTCATCGAGCCCAGGCGTAACTTGGTCTTCAATGAGAAAACCTGGCGCTACGTGCACGTAGACCAGCCGGTAGATATTGCCGACGACAAGCTGGACGACCTGCTCGAGCAGCGCTCTGGATATGGTCCCTTCACGTCACGCTTGGCCTCCCGCGCTATCGATCTCGTCATCGATCAGGCAGGTGTCGAAGGCCTGGCACTCCACTACGACTTCCCCCGCGAGGATGTCCCAGAGTTTGTGCAGACCTTTGCCACCTGGCTGCAAGACGAGCACGGCATCGCGCCGACCGACGAGATGCGCGTTGCGATGTATGCCCACGCCGCTAACGGCGGCATCAAGATCGATAAGACCGCGCACACGGGCGTTGAGGGCCTCTACGCTTGCGGCGAGGCGACAGGCGGCATGCACGGCGCCGACCGCATTGGTGGCTTGTCAAGCGCCAACGGCATCGTATTCGGACGTATCGCGGGCGCATCGGCAGCCCTTGCAGCGCAGAAAGAGCCTGAGGCGGCCCTGAAGGCGGATATCACCCTCCCCCAGTACGGCATTGCCGCAACAGATGCCGAACGCCTGACACACAGCCTTAGGCACACGATGAGCACCTTTTGCATGATCAACAGGACCGAAACAGGCCTATCCGAGGCCCTGCAACAGCTTGAAAGCCTGCAAGACGAAGCCACGGCTCTAAATAAGCCACATGCCAACGACAGCGAAATCGCTGCCCTCGCCCGCCTGCAATCGCAGATTCAACTAGCACAGGAAATGGTCAAAGCCATGCGCAAGCGGACCGAAAGCCTGGGTTCGCACTATCGAGCGGACTAAGCCGAGCACCCCTCCAGAGCAGAACACAACTTCTCGATATTAATGGGTCCCGTGAACTCAAAGCGACACAGGGCCCATTCGTGTCCGCGCGGGCAAATATACTCATTCTGAATACGGAGTCGACATAGTCCACGTAGACAAACGAACAGAAAGGAAGAGATATGGACAGCAGGGATATCGAGAAATGGCGTGTCGAACTTGACAGCTACGCCCATGTAGAAGACGGCGTT